>JAFGCM010000069.1 GCA_016932635.1 Candidatus Omnitrophota bacterium | reverse complement strand
TCCGCTACCCTTACGTTTGTCGATCAGCAGGGTACGGATAGCCACATTAAATACGCCGGAGTGTTGGTTGGAGAAAAAACCAATGCTACCGGTATAGATCCGGCGTGGTCCTTGTTCTAACTGCCGAATAATCTGCATAGTTTTAATTTTGGGCGCTCCGGTTACTGAACCGGAAGGAAAAATATTCTTCAATATATCAAAGGCCGAGTAGATAGGCCTAAGTTCACTTTCTACCTCAGAGGTCATCTGCAGCAGAGTCTGGTATTTTTCTACATTAAACAGTTCCGGCACCCTGACGCTGCCAGGCTTCGAGATTCTGCCTAAATCGTTACGCAATAAATCCACAATCATTATATTCTCGCTTCTATTTTTCAAGCAACCAGCCAGCTCGCCAGCTTTAGCCTGGTCTTCCTCTAAGCTTCTACCCCGCTGGGCCGTGCCTTTCATCGGCCGCACGCAAAGGCGCTTTCCTTGCTTTCTAAAAAATAGCTCCGGGGAAAAAGAAAGAATGTCAAAATGTTCTGTTTTGAGCAAGGCGGAATAGGAAACGTTTTGATTAGCTCTTAAGTTAAGATAGAGTTTGCTGGGTGAGCCGGAAAAATTAAAATTTAGCTTAAAAGTGTAATTGACCTGATAGGTAAGGCCCTGGGCAATTAAAGTTTTTATTTTGGCGATGGCCTTTGAGTATGCGGGTGGCGAAATACTGGGCCGGATCTTTTCTAAAGAATAATTCTTCAGTTTAGTTTCTTGAGCAAAAGTGATTTTTTCGATTAATTCTCTGCCCAAGCCGGGATGGTTCTCAAAAGCATCTTTGCGGTGATTATAGATGAGCGGCTCTTGGTAAACTCCGAACCACAAAAGCGGAAAGTCATAACGCTCTTTATATTTCAGGCTCTGTTCAAAGGCGAAACCCGCCTGATAAGAAAGGAACCCGGCAACGTAATGACCCTGCTTGAGCGCTTGGTCTAATTCGGCAAAACAATTTTCTATCTCGTCTATTTGAAAAGTAGAGATTATTTTTTTCGGCCGCAGGAAAAGATAGCTTAAAAAGTTATCCTGGTCCTGCTTAGCCGTCTCCAGAAAAACACAATTTTTTTCTTTTTCCAGCAGTTTTAAGATACCGACAATTGGAAATTTCATGGTAGTTATTGTAGCACCTTTTCGGCAACTTTTAAACAAGATTTTGCAGAGAATAGCTTGACACAAAAGCGCGCTCGATTTATAATGACAAAGAGCCACTGAAGATGAGGTAAAGGAATGCCTGAGCCAAATCAACCGCCGCAAACTCCACAAACTCAAAGATTAGGCCCCCAGGAGAAGAAAAAGTTCTCCGATCTGGTCAAATTTTTAAGCCGGGCCTTTGTGCAAACCCAAACCTTCGGCATCGAGCATCCCCTGGCCAAACAACCGATTGAACAATGTTTTGCTCTGTTGCATAGCCTGATTCAAGAAAAAGGCAGCATTATTCTTTATATTGCGGAGAAAAAGTTTAGATACGGCCAGGATGTCTTGGAAGAAAAGAATCCCGTTGTTGACCGCTTAATCTCCATATTTACCACCGTCCAGTTAGTCAGCCTGGCTTTTGAAAAAGATTTTAGCCGGGATGATTTCCTGAACCTGTTGAGGATATTTTCAGCCAAGCCCGAAGACATTAATGCCTCCGGAGGCGCGGAAAAATTGGCTAAAGAAAAAAAAGTGGGGCATTTAAAACTTAACCCTATTAAATATGAACTTATCGGCATGGATGAAAAGGTAGTTTCCGAAGATTCTACTGCTGCCGAAGAAGCCTTGAGAAAACTCGAGCAGCAATTAGCAGAAAAAAAAGAAGGGCCCGAACCTGAAGAAGAAAAACCAAAGGAAGAACAATCGGAAGAAAAGTTATTATCTTTAATAGACGATTCGCTGAAGAATGATGCCGAACAGACTCAATTCGTAGATAAACTTACCGCCAATCCCCTGGAAGTAGTCAATTTAATTACCGATGCCATTCGGCTAATCAACAAGCTGGGCGGTGAAAATGGCAAAAGCATCCTTTCTTCAATAATTAACAAACTGGCGCTGGTCGGAGACGACTTGTACAGATGCCTGGCGGAAGGCAAAGAAGATCAAGCCACAAAAGAAACTTACAAGGCAGCTGGAATTTTGGGTAATGAACTAAGTAAGCGGCTCGACAATATTGAGCTTGCTGCTGAACTGGAAGGCACACTTAAAGAACTAACCAATGTTCTCAATGTGTTGATGGACCAAATCGAGGCCCAAAAGATACTTTCTTCATTCCTTAAAGGAAAACCTACACTGACCAAGAAGGTCCAACTCTTGAAAAAAATAGCCCAGCGGGAAAAAACCTCTGCCGAATTCGAATTGTTGGTAAAAAGATTACTCGTAGTCAAAGGAATGAGCGAACAAGAAGTGCGTCAACTGATTGATGAAAAGGAAGAGGTCCTGCAAAAGGCCGAACAACAAAAAGATGATGCTTTAACCGTAGGTTTAACTTCCACCCTGCAAAAATTAAAAGCCGGGCAACTTGATATGGCTGAAGCAATCGAGCAATTAAAAGGAATGCTTAAAAAAGGAAAAAATTAAACTAACAAATTAGACAAATACCTCATTAAATCAAATCCCTTTTCGTATCCCGGAAAAGCATTGGCCTCTAAAACATAGGCTTGCTTCCAATCTTGAGAAAAGATAACATCAATCCCGGCAAAATTTAGGCCTAATACCCGAGCAGTTTTTCGGGCTAATCTGTTAAGCAGTTCTATTTTTGTTTTTGGTAAGCTGTTTAAAAAATTTTTCTTCCGATCAATTTTACCTCCCTGTGACCAATTGGTAACCAGGCAATGATTCGGCGAAGACTTGGCATAAAGATAGACTATCCGACCAAAGACAACATAGATCCGAAAGTCAAATCTCCGGTTATTCAAAACTGCCGGCGTTATCGCTTGCTCACAGATAAAACCCCTGGAAAGAAGTCTGTTAATAAATTTTTTTTTGTTTTTAATCCGGATGAATCCCCAGTTAAAATCAGAATTCCTGCTAATAATTTTACCTCGACGAATCAAGAAATTAGAAAGTAGGCTTTTTTTATTGATGTAGCTAATCCCTTTACCCATTGCGCCAAAGCGGGGCTTAATATATAAGGATAAACCTCGCTTAAGCAACTTGTTGACACCAGAAAAGGATGAAACAAAAAAACTCTGTGGCACCGGAACCAAATATTTATGCAGCAAATCCTTGGTAGCCTGTTTATCCCTATCCAAAATACAAGCCTCTGGAGAATTCAAATATTCTATCTGCTTTCCCCGATAGTATTTTTGTAACTTTTTTTTAACTCTGGTAAAGAAAAACTGAAATTCGCGGCCAAATCTATTATCACCGTAAATACGACCATCCCGATAAACCTCGATGTTTCGATTCCAGTACTGATAAGGGAAAAATAAGACTACTGTTATTGAATGGGCTCTGATCCGGGGGATCCGGCCGGAAAGGAGTTGAGTATAATTGATTATTTTAAGTTCCAGGTCTTGGCGTTTAAATTTTTGCGCATAATAGACAAACCTGACAAAAGAAACATATCTTCTTCCGCGCGCAACGTTCTCATGGCCGATAACCAGCAATGCCCTTTTTTTCATTATGGCTCAATAAGTGCTTTCTTTAGATAAGGCGGTAATTTGTTCAGGGGCAGTGAAGCTATTTTTAATAAAATCGGCAACGCCTGGCGGCTATAACGCACGGAGCTAGAAATAGGCACCAGGCCAGGATAGCCAAAGATACTAATGTGGGTAACGCCTTCTACCTGATAAGCAGGGTGGTCGATTAGGGTAGGTTGGCAGGTTTCAATAGGGTTGGGATAATCCACAGATAAATCTAAAATTATTGCTCCTTTGTTCAATAGGCAAAGCATATCTTTGGTAATCAAGTATTCTCGTCTTGCTCTTTCTTCTCGGGGCCAACTAATCGCATTGACCACAATATCTTTCCTTCTTAAAAAATGTCTGATGTATTTGTACTCTGATTTACGTAGGATTTTTACCTTGGCCCCTAAACTCAAGGCTACTTTTAAAGCGCCGGTAGCCACTGTGCCGTATCCTAATACCAAGACATTGCAATCACTGGGCGATTTTTTGGCCAGATGAAAGGCCATAATCATTCCCTGCTCGCCTGATATCTGACAACAACTGATTAATCTCTCACCGGCCCGATTTCTAATCAACTCCATAGCAATCGCCCTGCTGCCAGCAGCTTTAAGCAGACGCAAATTTTGCGGATTTTGCTCGGCATGTAACATACAGAACAAGAGATTCCCCCGCAACAGCCTAAATTCTTGAGGCAAAGGTGGCTTAAGTTTTACTACGATGTTTTTCCTGAATAGTTCTTTTCTATTGCCCGTGAGCCTGGCCCCGGTTTGCGCATACTCACTATCGGGGATATAAATTCCTGCACCTAAACCCTTTTCTATAAAGATGTGCTGCTTTTCCTCGACCAATCTTTTTACTTCGCGGGGTAAGAAAATCGGTCTGAGTTCCTTGCCGTGGGCGGCAATCTCTTTTACTATTGCTATTTCCATAATTATTCTCCTTGGGCACTTATTATACCGTTAAGATACAAATTTTTCAATAGATTAGTTTTAAGTCTGAGTCTGAGTTATTAATAATGAGTTATTAATAATTTACATTTCGTGCAAACTGGTTTATAATGTGTCTTATGCAATATGACCGTTTTCAGAAACAGGCCTTTGACTTCATCAATCAGGGCTATTCGGTAATCGTTTCTGCGCCTACCGGGGCAGGCAAGACGGTGATTGCCGAACACGTCATTACCGAATGCCTGAAGAAAAACTCCGGCGTCATCTACACCGCTCCCATCAAGGCGCTGTCCAATCAAAAATTCCGCGATTTCCAAGGTCAATATCCGGATAAAATCGGTATTTTAACTGGTGATGTCTCCATTAATCCTGAAGCGCCGGTTTTAATTATGACTACGGAAATCTTCCGCAATAAAGCCCTGGAAGAATCCCAAAGTCTAAAAAAATACGCCTGGATTATTTTTGACGAAATACATTACATTGACAACGAAGAACGCGGCACCATCTGGGAAGAGTCAATTATGTTTCTTCCCGCCCATATGAAAATGCTCTGTCTCTCCGCCACCGTGCCCAACATTGATGCATTAGTTTGCTGGATTGAGTCAGTGCACAATCGGGATCTTAAAAAGGTAATTGAGACCAAGCGGCCGGTACCACTGCACTTTTTCTTCCAATGTCAAAATCAAATTCTGGATAGCTTAAGCCGGCTGCGCCGAGGAGGATACCAGAAGCAGATTAGTTACAGCTATCGTGGGCGACAACGTTTTACGCATATCTCCTTTAGGCCCAATCGCCTGGCTACGCTACTGCATCATCTTCAACAACAGGACGCCCTACCCTGCATCTACTTTGCCTTTGGCCGCAGGCGGTGTGAAACCTTAGCCAATGAGCTCTACTCTTTTAATTTTTTAAATAATAAAGAGCAAGAAAAAATTACGCTAATGTACCAGGCGCTTTGCGAACGCTTTGACCTCACGCAGGAAAAAAGCGCCGGCAGCCTATTCCATTTGATTAAGCGTGGCGTAGCTTATCATCATGCCGGGATGCTGCCCACCTTAAAAGAGGTAATCGAGCAGTTATTTACCTCGAAACTGATCAAAATAATCTTCACTACCGAGACCTTTGCCTTAGGGATCAATATGCCGGCGCGCACTGTTGTTTTCGACGAACTGCGCAAATTTTACGGGCGCTACCACCAAAATTTGAAGACGCGCGATTTTTACCAGATGGCCGGCCGGGCCGGGCGCCGGGGAATGGACCAGGAAGGCTTTGTTTATTGTCGGATTAATCCGCGCTGGATTGAAGCCGAAGAAGTAAAGCGCATCCTTTATGCCAACCCGGAGAAAATTTCCAGTAAGTTTAATTCCTCTTATGCAACGCTGCTACATCTTTACGCCAAACACAAAGAAAATCTATATCAGCTTTATCCTTTAACCCTGCATTACTTTCAAGAAAAACCCCGGCGCAGAAAAAAGGCCAAGGAGCTGTTGCAGGCCAAGATTAGTCTATTGAAAGAACTGGGTTATATCCGTAACCAAGAATTAACAGCCAAGGGCGAGTTTGCCGCTTCGCTTTATGGATTTGAGCTGCCGATAGCCGAAATCTTCGCTCAAAATATTCTGGAACGCTTAAGCCAGGTCGAGCTGGGAATATTGGCTACAGCTTTGGTCTATGAGCCGCGTAAAGGCGATCATACCCCAAAGCTCACGCCTAACGCCCGCGCCCTAAAAGCAATTACCGATGAAATTCATCGGGCTATCCAGCGTCTGGAGCAAAGACTCCATATCTGGCCTAAATCTAAAGAATACTTTTTTCATTTGGCTTTAGTTACCGAGGCCTGGTTAAGGGGTGAAGAATTCTCTCAGTTAAGCAGGTATAGTAATGTCGATGAAGGAGAGTTGGTGCGCTACTTTCGGATGGCCACGCAGGTCTTGCGCGAGATCCAACATGCGCCGGTTACATCTGAGCAATTAAAAGAACGGATTAGGAAACTTTTGCTCATTTTTAATCGCGATATCGTCGATGCGGAAAAACAACTGCGGATCGAAAAAAATTTTACATTCGAAAAAAATTTTACTTGACAAGATTTTGCGGCTATGTTAAAATCCGCGTTCATTATTTAGAGAAGTAAATTATTAAACCACGGGCTAGCAATGACAATAACTTGTTTACAGGAAATTATTAAAAGGCATGCTATTCATCTTCAGGAAAAAATTGCCAACCAACTTACCTTTCCCAAGGTGATCTTGGAAATCAACAACGGCGGAAGTCTTGAGGACGAAAAGACACTCAAAGCCGTTGAGTCACTGGATGAGGTCCTGCCGATTATCGACACGGAATTCAGAAACTTAATCGAAGAGCTGAATTCTCAACCAAAATAACTTTGCAGTTTACTCCTTCCACCAGGCTACCCGCTGAATCTGGACAGCCCAAGGGGTCAGGGGCGGAAGAGTAAGGGGGTTATTAAAAATAGGGTCGTAATTCCAAATCCTCCGGGGAGCGGTGTATTGGGCTAACCAGCTATCGCCGGATCCGGGGCTGCCGTAATGCCACTCGCCTTGAGCAATTGCGCTATCCCAGAGCGCCAAAAAGGCGCCATTAATATTCAAATTAACGTTTGACCAGTTTTCGTGCAAGCGCGGATAATTTTCTAATCCGCCGTTATATTTTCCCGTTTCCGGGTCACTGGTATCAATTCCGGCGATAAAAGCTGTATTGATGGTCGTCTCTTGGGCTTTTCTGGCCGCATTGCTTAAGCCAACACCGCTGTCTGTATCCTGCCAGCCATTAGCTAATATATTCAAGGCATCGCAGATGACCGCCGCCGGTTTTTTAGTGTCGGTATTATAGTCCCCTTGAATATATAAAGGGTCTTCAGTCACGACAGTTAAACCACCTTCTTTATCAATCAATGCGCCATTGGCTAAACGAATCCCCGGCTGAAACAACTCCCCGGCATCATCTCTTGAGGCATAAAGCAACCCATTATCGGGCAAATGAGGCGGGAAATTGGGAAGCGCTCCTGGTGTCTCGGTTCCGTCATACCCAGCTAATTTCCTCAAGTCAATCTCGGTCATCTTAACTGTTTTTCCTTCACGATTATTATAAAAGCTTTCCGTAGTGGTTATCGTACCTGCAGGCATATGCACGCCATTAACCAACTGATTTTCTCCCTCCATTACCGTATCGTTGGTTATCTTCAGGCCGGCCTCGTTAGCATAATAACCGTCGTCCTGAATCGAGCGCACCTGGGGCGCAGCTAATCTGGTCACTCCATGCACCGCACTCTGTACTGTGCCCTGCCAGCGACTCTGCGATTCGCTCGCCCAATTAGGATTATCGCTGTCCAGATATACGCCATCAATTTCCATCAGCGCATATCCGCCGTCTATTT
>JAFGCM010000068.1 GCA_016932635.1 Candidatus Omnitrophota bacterium | reverse complement strand
CTCCTTCCAGCGTGGCCGCAGTAAGGCGCACAATACTGGCATTCTCCCGAAAAGCTAAGTGGTTGACCGTGCGGCGGACCTGATCCAGAAAAACATCGCCTAAGTAACTAAAACAGTCTCCGATTATGATTACCTGCGGATTAAACAAATTTACCAAATAGGCTATTTTTTCGCCTAATCTGGCGCTGTGAGCCTCTAAGTCTTCTTCTTCCGGCAACGCCGGCTGATTTTCTGGCCAATTGTTTCCCGCTGCGCTTAAACTCAACTGCCCGGCGCTTTTGTTGGAGCCGGTATAAAGCTCACCCTTAAGCATAATGGCGCATTGGCTATCGGAAAAAATATAGATAATGTTATCGGCGGCCTTAACCTCTAAATTTATCCCGTTCCATTTTTCAGCGAATAAAGCGCAGGCAGCGCTATTTTCCACAAACACCGGCAGGGAAAACTCGTTCTCTAAATCCTTTTTTATAGTTTGGTAATTGGCAAAGGTCGAGCCGCTTAAGGGGTTACAGACGGTACCGTTAAACCTATCCATTATCCCTGAAATTCCGATACCGATGCCCCTGGTCTTTTCTCTTTGCACCTGGGCTCTTTTGATCACCTCACTAATCAATTTCTTAAAGATACCTAAATAATTCTCGATATTATCATCTTTTCTCTCGGCGCCGGCACGAGAGAGCATCTTGCCGGTAAAATCGCAGACTAGCGCCTGCATAGTGGCCGTCTGCGCATTCAGCGGACCTAAATCAGCGCCGATGACATAACCGTATTGCGGATTGATTTCCAATAATTCCGGGCGTCTGCCACCGGTAGAAATGTCTAAGCCCCGCTCAAAGACCAAGCCTTTTTTCAAATAGGTGTCAACATAATTGGAAACAGTAACAATATTTATCCCGGTAGTCTTGGAAATTTCTGCCCGTGAGATTAGCCGGTTGCTTCTGATGGTATTTAAGATTTCTAAGTTTCTGCGCTCCCGGTCGGTAAAGCGCTGTTCGCGGGTAATTACCGGAAGCTGTTTTTCCTCTACTCCGGATGGGGTAAGCATCTCCTGGGAGATAAATAAAGAAATGGCGCGTTTCTCGCTGGGAGTAATCTGGATGAATTTTAAGCCAAAGCCGCTTCTTTTTTTCTGGGGAGAACGGGACTTGCGGCTAATCCAGACAATCTTAGCCTTCGGTCTAATCTTCTGCATCTGACCCAAAAGCTCAATCTCTAAGTTAATTAAGGCGTCTTTGTCCAGGGAGAAATTTTCATCGTGCACCAGGTCCGTTTCGACAAATACACCGCCTAAAGCGATATTTCTACTTAAGGCCTCATAAGTGCCGGAGGCAGAGGGAATATGCGGCAGGTCAAATTTAACCGGTAAGGTCTTTTCCAGACGCAGTGATTGTCTTCTTTCCATTTCCTTTGAGTTTACCTTTACCATGGGGGCCTCCTTCTGGTACCTAAGGCAATCTTAGGAAACCTAATGTAAGAGTTGTAAATCTGGCCCGTGGTTCTTTATTGGGAAAATCCCAATTAACCCATTATTACTTTAACTGTGTGCGTTTTTCCGTCGGAAAAAGCTGGAATCACCTTATCAGAAAAAAGCTTTCCGTCCAAAATGATTTTCTTAATCCCTTGAGAAACTCCTTTGGGGTTGGTAACTTCTATTTCATAGACGCTGCCTCTAAAGGGGCGTCTGACTGTAAACTTGCGCCAATGTTTGGGGATGCAAGGTTCAATGCGCAGGCCGGCAAAGTCCCGGCGCACACCCAAAAGATATTCTGTGCCGCACATAAAGTTCCATCCGGCCGTGCCGGTAATCCAGGTAAAGGCGCCCTCCCCGTAAAGATAAGGGTGCTCCGGCCCCACCAAATATTCGGCATAGGCATAGGGCTCGGTCTGATACAAGTCATAATCGGCTTGGGTATTGGGCATAATTTTTCTCATTGCCTGATAGGCCTGTTCTCCTTTGCCGGCCAGACAAAAGGCCGCGGCCATAAAAGTAGCGGCGTGGCAAAATACCGCGGCGTTTTCCTTGGTGCCTTCGGCAAACATGCTAATCCGCCCCAGCTTGGCATTATATTGCGAATAGGCCGGATAAAACAGAGCCAGGCCGTGCGGCCCGTCCAAGTATTTATTTACCGCGGCCAGCACCTTTGTGAGTCGTTCGCCTTGAGGAATGCCGGCAAGGATCGCCCAGGATTGGCTGTTCAGATAAATTTTGCCTTCGCTATTTTGCTTGCTGCCGTAAACTGCGCCCTCGTCGGTAAAACCCCGCTTATACCAATTGCCGTCCCAGCAGATTCCATTAATCCGCTGGGCCATTATCTCGGCCTTACGGTTTAAGTCTTTGGCCTGATCTTTTTTGCCAATCAAAACGGCCAACTCACTTAAGGCCTTCAAGGAGCGCACCAGGCCCTGGGCCAGCCACACGCTTTCGCCTTTTAATTTTATGCCGGCGGCATCAATGGCATCGTTCCAGTCGGCATGGCCGATTAAGGGCAGGCCGCGCCGGCCCACATCACCAAAGGTAAAATTTAGATTTTTCTCCAGATGCTCAAATAAACTGCCGCTACCCACAAAACGGGAAGGCCCTTTAAAATTTTCATCAATCTCCCAGCCGCCAATCCAGCGGTCTTTAAGATAGGGGAGTTTTTTCAGTAAGATTTTTTTATCGCCGGTCTCCTTAATATAGGCGGCCACAGTCGTAGTCAGCCAAATCGGATGGTCTTTATTCGGCCGGTGCCCCTGGGGGCTTTTCTCCGCAGAAAAGCCCGGGGCGCAGGTTCCGTCCCGGCGAATGATTGAGGCTAAGACCATAATTCTTTTCCGGGTGAGCTCCGGGTTAACGGAAACTACCGACTCTGAATCCTGACAAGAATCGCGATAGCCCCGGCCGCCGGAACCCTCATGATAGAAAGACGGTGAGCGCGACCATAAATTGCAGATGTATAGTTGATATTTCACCCAGATATTCATCATTAAGTCAAAATCTTTGTCTGGAGTGCTCACGCTAATATTATCAAGAATGCGGCCTCGCCAAAGCTGTTTTACCTGTTGCAACTCCCCTTTAACATTGGAGAGTTTGCGGTATTTGCGCAACAGCCTTCCGGCATCGGCCAAAGATGATGTTTGGCCAGTAATTACGGCAAATTCTTTGCTTTGTCCGGGTTGAAGAGTTAAGCTATGACGCAGGCAGCCAATGCCGTCTTCTCCGGAGCAAAAGGCAATATTCTGAAAATCATCATTTAATATGCCTTGGGGTTTTTGTTCGGTATTGTATTTACCTAAAAAGGCGTTTTTGCGCACCGCATAACCTTTGACCGGTAAGGATGAGCCAAAAAAGGCCAGTTCTTTAAACGGCTCGATATTGAGGTCGCCCCAAAAAGCAGTTTTCTTGGCAAAAATAGTCTGATGTTTTTTATCGAACCAAACTCGATTATACAAATTCATAATATTGCGGTAACGCAACTCCAAGTGGTAATCGCCGATGAGCCACTCCAGATACGGAAAGGCCTCTAGGTTCTTGGTTTTATTGCTCTGATTAGTAATTTTTGCCAGCCATAACTCGCAGTTATCCTGGCGCGGAACAAAATAGGTGATTTGAGAATTGATGCCGAAATTTTGCGTAGTCACCACTGTGTAACCCAAACCATGGCGGCACTCATATAGCTCCGGCTTAACCCGCAAAGGCTGATAAGTGGCACTCCAAATTTTTGATTTTTCCTGCCTGCCGGCAAGGCAGGGATTTT
>JAFGCM010000067.1 GCA_016932635.1 Candidatus Omnitrophota bacterium | reverse complement strand
GCATCGGTCAAGTGGGCAATATTGAATCCGAAGGGGTACGCATCGGAAAGGCCGGAAGGTCGAGGTGGTTAGGAAAAAGGCCATCAGTAAGAGGTGTGGCGATGAATCCTGTCGACCATCCTCTGGGAGGGGGCGAGGGTAAGTCTTCCGGAGGCAGACATCCAGTTAGCCCCTGGGGAAAATCAGCCAAAGGTTTGAAAACCAGGAAGCGAAATAAAGCCTCGAATAAATATATCTTAAAGAGAAGGGCATAGTTGCAAGATGGGACGTTCATTAAAAAAGGGTCCATACGTTGACGAGAAGTTATTGGAGAAAATAAAGAAAGCTTCGCGCCTAGGAGCAGAGAAAAAACCGATCAAGACCTGGGCCCGACGCTCAACCGTGGTTCCCGATTTTATCGGTTTTACCTTTCTAGTTCATAACGGCAACAAGTTTATCCCGGTATTTGTTACTGAAAATATGGTGGGCCATAAATTAGGGGAATTTGCCCCCAGCAGATTCTTTAGAAGACACGGCGGGGTAACTAAGACTTCTTTAGAAAAGACTTGATCTTTGTTGTTCTTACATTAGGCTACGTTGGTCGTTGGAGGGTTGCGTAGCTCGCATCGTTGAAGGTTTTTCGGTTGCGTTTAAAATTTTAAAGCTACGTTTAACTTCTAACGAAAACCGTTTCCGGCTACGCAACCGCAACCGTTCAACTAATTGTATAAGAAAGGTGAAGATGGTAATCGCTAAGGCATATGCAAGATATATCCGGATTTCACCCAGCAAGGTGCAGCTGGTGATTGATCTAATCCGCGGAGAAAAGGTGAATCAGGCCTTGGTAATTTTAAATAATTTGAATAAAAAAGCCCGGGTCTGTGTGGAAAAGGCCTTAACATCAGCCCTGGCCAACGCTAAGCGTAACCCGGCTGTCCAGGTTGAGCAGCTGTACATTTCCAAGATTACCGCCGATAACGGACCAATGCTGAAGCGTTATCAGGCGCAGGCAATGGGCCGGGCAACGATGATTCGTCACCGCACCACGCATTTATCAGTGGAGTTGAGCCAAGAGATAACTCAAGCTAAAGAAGCCAAAACGAAAAATCAACCGGTAAAACGAACGGTTAAAAAATCATTTAAGGTCTTAAGAAAAAAAAGAACAAAGGAACGCTAAAGATGGGACAAAAAGTTCATCCCTACGGGATAAGATTAGGTTTTATCAAAGACTGGAAGTCTTCTTGGTTTGCCAAAAAGCAGGATTTCCCCGGTTTAGTCAATGAAGACCTAATGATTCGTAAATACATCAAGACCAATTTTACTAACGCCGGTATTGCCAATATTGAAATTGCCCGGGCCTCAGGAAGAGCCAGGATTATCTTACATACTTCTCGGCCAGGGGTAATTATCGGCCGGCGCGGAGCCGATATCGACCGGCTGCGCGAAGAGCTTCAGGATATTACCGGAAAGCAAATTTTTATTGACATCAAAGAAGTGAAGATTCCTCAAATTAATGCCCAACTCGTAGCTGAAAATGTGGCCTTTCAGCTGGAGAAAAGAATAGCCTTTAGAAGGGCGATGAAAAAGGCAATGCAGGCGGCTATGGAGTCCGGAGCCGGCGGAATCAAGATTGCCTGTGCTGGAAGATTAGGCGGGGCGGAGATGTCCAGACGAGAGGGCTATCGTGAGGGAAAGATCCCCTTGCAAACTTTTCGCGCCGATATAGATTACGGCTTTACCGAGGCCAGGACAACTTACGGCGCAATTGGCGTTAAGGTTTGGATTTACAAGGGCGAGGTCCAGCCGAAAGAAAGCAAACCCGTATCCATAGGAGAGAAAAATGGCGTTAATGCCCAAAAGAGTTAAATACCGCAAGTCTCAAAGAGGCAAACGCCGCGGCTTATCTAACAAAGGTTCAAGCGTTTCCTTTGGTGAATTCGGCTTACAGGCGTTAGAAAATGCCTGGTTGACTAATATCCAGATTGAGGCGGCCCGGGTAGCTTTAACCAGACACCTAAGTGAGGTGGGTAAGATTTGGGTCCGGGTGTTTCCCGATAAATCAGTAACCAAAAAGCCTGCTGAGACCAGGATGGGCAAAGGTAAAGGGATGCCGGAGTCCTGGGTCTGCGTAATCAAACGCGGAAAAATTCTTTTTGAAATCGAAGGCGTGCATCAGGATCTGGCCCGTGAGGCACTGAGATTAGCGGCACATAAATTACCTTTTAACAGTAAATTTGTCACACGTAAGCATTAAAGGCAAGATAGCATGAAGGCAAAAGAAGTCAGGGAGATGGCCGATCAGGAGCTGGTAGAGAAACTGCGTGCCTTAAAAGAAGAGTTATTTAATCTCAGGTACCAGGCTAATACCGGTAGGCTAGAGAAGCATGGGCAAGTTCGCAAGGTAAAAAAAGATATCGCCAGGATTAATACAATCTTTAGAGAAAGGCAGTTAATCAATGCTCAAGCGGCAAAATAATAGAAAGACCAGAGAAGGCGTAGTGATCAGCGACAAGATGGATAAAACTATTGTTGTCAGCGTGGAAAGATTGACCAAACATCCGCGCTATACACGGACGATCAAAAAAACCGCTAAATTTAAAGTACATGATCAGGAAAATCAGGCCAAGGCTGGAGATAAAGTCAGGATCATCGAGACTCGCCCTTTATCTAAGGAAAAGAGATGGCGTCTGGTTGAGGTGATAAAATGATTCAGATGCGCTCGATTTTAGATGTAGCTGATAACACCGGGGCCAAGCGGGCCTCTTGCATCGGCGTAATCGGCCGTTCCGGAAGACGCTTTGCAGATATCGGAGACATCATCAGTTGCAACATCAAGGAAGCTACGCCTGATGGAGTAGTAAAAAAGGGAGAGGTGGTTAAGGCAGTGGTGGTACGCACCCGCTACCCAATTCGTCGGATCGACGGCTCATACTTGAAATTTGACCGCAATGCCTGTGTGATTATCGACCCGCAGTTGAATCCCCGAGGAACAAGAATCTTTGGCCCGGTGGCCCGGGAATTAAGAGACAAAAACTTTATGCGGATAATCTCACTTGCCCCCGAGGTCATTTAAGATGAAGATTAGAAAGAATGATTCGGTAATTTGTCAAGCCGGGAAAGATAAGGGCAAAAAAGGCAAGGTGTTAACCATCCTGCCTAAAACCCAACGGGCGATTGTTGAGGGAATAAATTTTGCCAAGCGGCATACCCGGCGCACCCGCGAAGAACAGCAGGGCGGAATTATCCAAAAAGAAGCACCAATAGATATTTCTAATTTGAGTTTGATTTGCAGTAAATGCAATAAGGTTACCAGGGTGGCTTACAGTTTTCTTAAAGATGCCAGTAAAGTAAGAATTTGCCGTAAATGCAAAGAGGTAATCGGATAAATGCTTCCCAGGCTATTAGAAAGATATAGAGCAGAGATTGTTCCCAGCATGATGAAGAAATTCAACCTGAAAAACAGGCTAGAGGTTCCTCGTCTTCAGAAGATTGTGATTAATATGGGGGTAGGCCCTGGTGCTCACGATAACAAGCTGATCGAACAGGCCTGTAGCCATCTGGCTGTAATCACTGGTCAGCGGCCAGTAATTACTAAGGCACACAAGGCCATTTCCAATTTTAAAATCAGAAAAGATTCAAACGTAGGGTGCAAAGTTACTTTGCGTGGGGCAAAGATGTACGAATTCTTTGATCGATTAATTTCCGTAGCCCTGCCTCGGATTAGGGATTTTCGGGGATTTTCTTCCAATGCCTTTGATCAATTCGGAAATTATTCCTTGGGTTTGAGTGAACAAACTATTTTTCCCGAGATTGAGATTGATCAGGTGCAGAAAATGCAAGGAATGGATGTAACGATAGTTACAAGCCTGAACAACCGGGAACTTTCTTTTGAGTTGTTGAAGGAATTCGGCTTCCCATTCCGTTGACACGGATAGATACGAATATACACGGATAAAGTATGGCGAAAAAATCATTGATAGCGAAAGCAAAAAGAAAACCGAAATTTCCGGTGCGTAAATACCACCGCTGCCAGGCCTGCGGTCGGCGCAGAGGCTATATGCGTCGTTTCGGCCTGTGCCGAATTTGTTTTCGCGAGCTGGCCTCCCGGGGAGAGATTCCGGGAGTAACCAAAGCAAGCTGGTAATTTAGTTCGGAGTTCGTAGTTCGGAGTTCGTAGAGTTTAGCCGATGTTAGTAAAATAAAAGGATGAATATGAGCGTAACTGATCCGTTAGCAGATATGTTTACAGTGATTCGCAACGCCAGCAGAGCCAAGATTGATAAGGTAGAGGTTCCTTCCTCCAAGCTTAAATTAGAGATATTAGAAGTCTTTAAAAGGACCGGATATATTAAGAATTACAAATCTTTTAAAGACCAAAAGCAGGGGACGATCAGGATCTATTTGAAATTTAATAAAGAAAAAAAGCCGGCCATCCGCGATATTCAACGTGTTTCCAAGCCAGGCTTAAGAGTCCATCTGCCTAAAGACAAACTTCCTCGCGTGCTGCGGGGTATGGGTTTAGCGGTTATTTCTACCTCCTTAGGCCTGCTTACCGACGAAGAGGCACGCAAGCAGGGCGTAGGTGGAGAAGTCATCTGCCAAATTTCGTAACAAAGAGGATTTTTTTGATGTCCAGAGTAGGAAGGAAGCCAATCAATTTTT
>JAFGCM010000066.1 GCA_016932635.1 Candidatus Omnitrophota bacterium | reverse complement strand
CCTCCTTTCAAGGGAGGTATTATAGCATCTTTAGAACAGGACATTTCTATTTGTGTCAAATAGGACATTATCATATGTGGGTTACAGGGCGCGCAAAGATTTATTACCATCGCCTTATGGTACCTGTTTCCATCCCGATAATTAGCAGAAGTAAGGAAACAGGTACAAGCAGCACCACTAAGCGTAGCCTACAGCTCGCGCCAAAAAGGAACTTGCATTATTTTTGAAATTATGGTAATATTGCGTATCTTAATTTCAAAAGCTAACGGAGGTTATGATGTCACGAATATGTGCAATCTGTGGTAAAAAGGCTCAAGCCGGAAGAAGCATCAAACGCCGCGGTATGGCCAAGAAAAAAGGCGGCGTGGGCCAGAAGATTACCGGTATCACCAAGCGTTTCTTTTTTCCTAATCTGCAAAAGGTTAAGACGATTATTGACGGTACCGCAAAAAGAATACTTGTCTGTACTAAGTGCCTGAAGGCCGGTAAAGTACAAAAGAAATTAGCGCGCAGCAAGCCTTAAATCTTCTATTTTTAGCTGAATGGAAAAGTTGCCCTGCCAATTATTGATGGAAGGCGAATAAGCGAGCTTAATTCGATCGCCTGCCTGAACAGTCGCAAGTACGCCCGCCTTATTGTAACCGATCGCCTCACAAGTTAGCCGGCCGTCGCTGACCCAAAATTTGACGTGGTTACCGGAAACCAGATACGGCTTAGACTTCACCTCTAATTCTGGCGAGCAAAACACCGGTTGTGGATTATCCGTGCCAAAAGGCGCCAAATCGCCCAACTGGGCAATTAACTGTTCATTTAAATTAGACAAGGGCATCTCTAAATCGATATCCAGAACAGAAACAAGATCCTCGGGCAGGAGCATCTCTTTGGCTACGCGATTAATCGATTGATAGAACTCATCCAGCTTTTCTTTCTTCAGTCTAATTCCACAGGCACGCTGATGTCCGCCGTACTCCTCTAAGAGGTCTTTGCATCTGTTTAAGGCCTCTAACAGATGAAAATTGCCGATCGAACGGCCCGAGCCATGGCCAAAATCTCCCCTCAGGCTAAGCATAATGGTCGGACGAAAATAGCGCTCGACCAAGCGCGAGGCCACAATCCCGATTACGCCTTGATGCCAGTTTGGGGCGCCTAAGACAATAATCTGGTGTTCCTTGAAATTAATCCGGCTCTCTACCTGTTCAATCGCCTCCTGAAGAGTTTGGCTTTCAATTTTCTGTCTGGTGCGATTTCCCTGATTTAACTTCTGGGCGAGATTCTGGGCCTCTAATTCAGTTTGCGCCAAGAGAAGTTGCAAAGAGTCCTCGGGGCTGCCCAATCTACCGCTGGCATTTATTCTAGGGCCCAAAATATATCCGATGTCGCGAACGCTGAGTTGGCGCTCAGTGAGTCCGGAAACCTGAATTAACGCCTGCACCCCGACTTTTTTGCTCTGGCTTAAACTAGTCAGGCCATGCTTGACTAAGATCCTGTTTTCTCCGGTCAGTGAAACGATATCGCCCACAGTGCCTAAGGTAACGATATCTAGATGCTGATTGAGTATCTCTTGCTGATTACCGGTTAGGGCGCTGGCCAACTTTACCGCCAAACCTACCCCAGAGAGATATTTAAACGGATAAGGACAATCCTTTTGCCAGGGATTAATAATAGCCAGGGCCTTGGGCAGGTGAGCATCTTTGGGTTGATGGTGGTCGGTGACAATGGTATCAATGCCGTTTTTTTTCAGATAACTTATTTCTTGAACAGCCGAAATTCCGCAATCAACGGTAATTAAAAGTTTAATTCCCTTCTTTTGGGCCTTGATTACGCCCTGCTTATTTAGTCCATAACCCTCTTCCAATCTGTTAGGGATATAATGCGAGACCGAAGCGCCTAAGCCTTTGATTAGCGAAACTAACAAGGCCGTGCTCGTAATCCCGTCAATATCATAATCGCCCCAGACCATGATTTTCTGTTTTTTCTCCAGGGCCTGTTTAATCCTGGCCACAGCCCGCTGCATCCCTTTTAATCGAAAGGGGTCGTGCAAATCCTCTAAATCACAGCGCAAAAAGTCCGCTGCCGCCTGAATATTAGCAACGCCGCGATTAATCAAAATTTGAGCCAGGACTGGAGAAATCTCCAAGGCCTGGCTGATTTCTTTTTGTAAACGCGGATTGGGCTGCTTAATCTTCCAACGCTTTTCCATTATTTACTTTTTCCCCGGCGCCAGTCAACTAAAAGCGGGCTGGCTACAAAAACAGAAGAATAAGTTCCGACAATTATTCCTACCAAAAGTATAAAGGCAAAATCATTAATTACCGTCCCGCCTAAGAAAAATAAAGCCAATACCACCAAAAGCGTAGTCAAGGAAGTAAACAGGGTCCGGCTTAAGGTCTGATTAATGCTGGCGTTAATAATCTCTTGATAGCCGGCCTTGCGCATTATTTTTAAATCTTCGCGAATGCGGTCAAACACAACGATGGTATCGTTGATTGAATAGCCCACGACGGTTAACAGCGCCGCTATTACCGGGACAGAGAATTCTCGTCCGGTTAGGCTTAAGGCCCCGGCGCTGATTAAGACATCGTGGAAAAGGGCGACAATGGCGGCCAAGGCAAAACGAAATTCAAAGCGTAAAGAGACATAAATACAGATACCGATTAAGGCGAAAAACAAGGCCTTAATCGCCTGGGCGGTCAAATTTTTGCCCACGGAAGGGCCGACTTGCTCAATTTTTAAAATCTGAAAATTATTATCGGAAAAATCAGACTTAAATTTATTCACAATCTGATCACTTGAATCGGCTAAGCTGCGGATTAAGATATCCCGCTTGTCTTTGTATTGCTGCAGGAAGGAATTACCCAAGCCAATCTCTTTTAGGGCCTGCCTAATCTGCTCAGCGCTCACCGGCCGCTCAAAACGAAACTCCTGAATCGAGCCTCCGGCAAAATCTATTCCCAAGTTCTGTTTGCCGCGCAGAATAAGACTCGTCAGTCCGAAGATAATCAAACATACGGAAAGTAGATAGGCTATTTTTCTTCTGCCGATAAAATTAAAATTTGGCTCCCGGACAAATTGCAGCATCGGTAAACTCTTTAGTCTTGAGCCTAAAGAAATAAAATCGAAAATCAGCCGGGTAACGACTAAAGCCGTAAACATGCTGGCTGCAATACCAATAGTCAGGGTAGTAGCAAAGCCCTTTACCGGGCCGGTGCCAAATTGAAACAGGATAAAGGCGGCAATCAAGGTAGTGACATTGGCGTCTAAAATCGTTAAAAAGGCCTTTTGATAACCGTTAATAATCGCCAAATGCAAGGTCTTGCCATTTTTCAGCTCTTCTCTGATTCTTTCAAAAATCAGCACATTGGCATCCACGGCCATACCGATGGTTAAGACAATACCGGCAATTCCCGGCAGAGTTAAGGTGGCTCCTAAGCGAGGGTAGGAAAGCACGCCCAGAATAATCACCAGATTTAAACAGAGGGCAAAATTGGCCACCAGTCCCGCCCAGAGATAATAACCGCCCATAAAAACTACTACGGCGATGGCGCCTACAAGCACTGAGCTAATTCCCTTCTTGATCGAGTCCACCCCTAAGGCTGCGCCCACAGTCCTTTCTTCCTCTACCTGAATGGGCGCAGGAAGCGCTCCGGTGCGTAAGACCAAGGCCAAGTCTGCGGCTTCGTCTTCACTAAACCGGCCGGTAATCTGCCCCTTGCCGGAGGGGATTTCCGATTCAATAGTGGGGGCGCTTTTTACCTTGCCGTCTAAAATAATCGCTAATTCCCGGCCGATATTTTCTTTGGTCAAGCGGGCAAACCGCCGGCCGCCTTGGCTATTCAGCGTGAAGCTGATAAAGGGATGAATCTGCATTGTGCTCCAGTCCACGCGCGCATCCACAATGCTTTCCCCGGTAAATACAGTCTTTTGCTCCAGAAGTAACGGCTTGTTATTCAGGTATTTTAATTCGTATCCAGCTGGGACTTTTCCTTCTAAGGCCGCATTAATCTTATCGGCGTCGCGATTAACAAGTTTAAATTCCAAATGAGCGCTCTGTTTGATAATCTGCAGGGCTCTATCTCTATCGGTAATCCCCGGAAGCTGTATTATAATATGGTCCTGGCCATGTTTTTGAATCAGCGGCTCACTCACCCCGAACTGATCAATGCGGTTGCGGATTACCTCGATAGCCCGCTCGGTAGCATCGTGCTGGACTTCCTTGGGCACCTGCTCCAGGTCCACTTTTAACACCAGGTGCATCCCGCCTTTTAAATCCAGGCCTAATTTTACCTTCTCCTGCGGCGGATAGGCCATCCAAACGGCCCAGGCTACGACCATAATCACCAACAGCGCCTTCCACTTCAGATTCTTAATCATCTGTCCTTCCTTAAGCTTATTCCTGCCTTTTTTTGATATAGGAAATGGTGTTTTTCTGAAACTTGATTCGGGTGTTGTCGTCAACGCGCAAGGTTACCGTAGCATCATCTACGTTTACTATTGTGCCGTGAATGCCGCCATTCGTAACTACTTCGTCGTTCTTTTTCAGCTGCGATAGCAATTCTTGATGCTTTTTTTGCTGTTTCTGCTGCGGCCGGATCAGCAAAAAGTAAAAAATGGCGAAAATCAAAAATATGGGCAACATGCCTGCCAAAGGCGAAGGTGCCGGCTGACCTGGCACAGCCTGCGGCGATTGGCTCATTGCGTAAGCAAAACTATTCATCTCAAACCTCCTTCTAAAAACTCTTTCTTAAGTTCTAAGAACCTGTCTTGTTGGATGGCTGCTCTTATTTTCTGCATTAGCATAGCATAAAAATAGACATTATGCAACGAAACTAATCTTACCCCTAAGATCTCATCGGTATTTACCAGATGGCGAATATAAGCGCGAGTATAATTGTGGCGGCAGGCCAGACACTGGCAATCTTCTTCAATCAGTTGATAATCATTGATGTAGAGGGCATTGCGCAGCACCAATTTACCGGATTTGGTAAAGGCAGTTCCATTTCGGGCATGGCGGGTGGGCATTACGCAATCAAACATATCTACGCCCATTTCTACTGCTTTCAAAATATCTAAAGGTGTGCCAATGCCCATGGTGTAGCGTGGCTTTTCTTGAGGTAGAAATTTTAAACTATGCTCAAGAACTTCAAATTTCAATCCTTCAGGTTCTCCCACGCTAATGCCGCCTACGGCATATCCGGAAAAATTAAGCCCAACCAGTTCCTCCGCGGCCTGTTGACGCAAATCCCGATAGGTACTTCCCTGGACAATACCGAATAACAGCCGTCCATCATCCGTCTGTTCGCGCCGGCCAAAGGCCTCTTGGGAACGCCGGGCCCAGAGGTGAGTTAGTTTCAGTGACTCCTGGGCATAATCGCGCTGGGCCGGGTAATGCACACACTCATCCAAAGGCATCAGGATATCGCTTCCTAAGTCAAGCTGGGTGGCAATGATATCTTCGGGGGTTAAAAAATGCCTTGAGCCGTCAATATGCGATTGAAATTCTACGCCCTTTTCGGTAATCTTGCGTAACAGCGCCAAGCTAAATACCTGAAACCCTCCGCTATCGGTCAGGATCGGCCCGTTCCAGCCCATAAATTTATGCAGGCCCCCGGCCTGCTTAATCACTTCCCGGCCCGGGCGCAGGTAAAGATGATAGGCATTGCTTAAGACGATTTGGATCTGACAATCTAAGAGCTCCTGGGCCGATAAGGTCTTGACTGTGGCCTGGGTCCCCACCGGCATAAAGGCCGGGGTCTTGACTACGCCGTGGGCACTCTTGAGCAGGCCTGTCCTTGCCTGCGAGTGTTTATCCTGATGAATAATGGTAAACATATCCTTTTTGCGTTAAGCTTAAGGCAATCGTTTTAGATTTAATTGGAACCGTTTTGACCGGATTTAGAAAATAATCGGGAGGAAAACGGTTCTCAAGGCAATAGTTATAATATTAGCATACAGTCGCCGTAGGAGAAAAATCGGTAACGGCGAGCAATGGCTTCCTGATAAGCCTTAAACAACAGCTCTTTGCCGGCAAAGGCGCTGACCAGCATCAAAAGTGTTGATTTGGGAAAATGGAAATTGGTGAACAGGCTATCCACCACTTTAAATTTATAAGGCGGATAGATAAATAAGTCCGTCCAGCCCTCTTTTGCCTGAGCGCAAGTTTCCAATACGCGCACTGATGTTGTACCCACGGCAAACACCTTATTACCGCGGGCCTTTGTTGCTTGAACAGTATCTAGAGTCTTTCGCGGCAGCACAAAATATTCCCTGTGCATCTTGTGTTGGGTGATGTCTGCGCACTTAACGGGTTGAAACGTCCCATAATTAATATGCAAAGTCAAATAAACGATATTGACTCCTTTGGCCGCAAGGGCCCGTAATATTTTTTTAGTAAAATGTAGGCCCGCCGTAGGAGCTGCGGTTGCGCCGGAGGAGCGGGCATAAACTGTCTGATAGCGCTTTTTATCCAGCATCTGGGGCTCTCTTTTAATGTAGGGCGGAAGCGGCACCTGGCCTAATCTCTGCCAGATATTTTGCGCTCTGCCGTTTGCGCTAAACTCAATCACCTTACTCATCCCTTGGTCACTCAAAACTAAAGCGCTAACATCATCTTCATCAAAGAATATTTTTGCGCCTACGCTCAATTTCCCTGCTGGTCTGGCTAATACCTGGTAGCGATTGTTGTCCAGTTGAGCCAGCAGGAAAATTTCCTGCTTACCTCCGCCTTGATCAGGGCTAAATTGTTCCCTTCTTCCGATCATCCGTGCTGGGACTACCTTGGTATCGTTTAACACTAGAGTATCGCCGGAAGAAAGATAATCGACGATGTCGCTAAACTGCCGATGGGTGAGGATATTGCGGGCTCGCTCTAACACCAACAGGCGCGCTTGGTCCCTATTGGGTGAGGGATATTGGGCAATCAGCTCTTTGGGCAGATAATAATCGAAGTCAGAAAGTTTCCAATTCGCCTTTTTCATTAATAATTTCTTTTATTTTTTTAATCTTACTTTCCGGATAATAGTAATCTAAAATCTGCTCGGCATTAAAGCCTTCCCTGGACATAAAAAATG
>JAFGCM010000065.1 GCA_016932635.1 Candidatus Omnitrophota bacterium | reverse complement strand
TGGTCGAGCAAGCCAGGAACGAGGCCGCGCGGCGGGTAAAGTTGGCCTTTATCCTGGCGGAGATTGCCCGTCGAGAGAATATCCAGGTGAGTAATGAAGATTTAGACAAAAGGATTGAGTCAATCGTCCAGCGCTCCGGCAAGACTAAAGAAGAGGTCCAAGGCTATTTAGAGAAACAAGATCTTATTTTCGGCTTAAGGCAAGAGATCATAGACAGAAAGACTATCGATTTCTTAATCAGGAAAGCCCAAATTGAAACTTAGAGAACATAAAAAAGAGGAGGGAAAGATGGAAAATTATGCGCAGACTTTGGTGCCCATTGTCGTGGAGCAGACAGCCAGAGGAGAGCGGGCCTACGATATTTATTCTCGCCTGCTCAAAGACCGGATTATTTTCATCGGCAGCGTGATTAATGATCTGGTGGCCAATACGATCATTGCCCAGCTACTGTTTATGCAGATGGAGGACCCGGACCGAGATATTAATGTTTATATTAATTCTCCGGGCGGGGTAGTAACTGCCGGCCTGGCTATCTACGACACGATGCAATTCGTTAAACCCGATGTCTCGACTTATTGCGTGGGGCAGGCCACCAGTATGGGCGCTGTCCTGTTAGCCGCCGGTACGCACAAGAAAAGATATATCCTGCCGCACGCCCGGGTAATGCTGCATCAGCCCTGGGGCGGGGTGCAAGGGGCGGCTGCGGATATCAGCATCCAGGCCAAGGAGATTCTCACCCTGCGCGATAAGATTTACGAAATTTTGGTTAAGCATACCGGACAGCCATTGGATAAGATTAAGCAGGATTGCGACCGGGATTACTTTATGTCCGCTGAAGATGCCAAAAAATACGGCCTGGTTGATGAAGTAATCGAAACCAGTAAAGTAAAGAAAAAGAAGTAAAGAGGAAGGATTCAGGATGAAAAAATATTTACTTACTCCGGGACCAACGCCACTACCGCCTCAGGTGCGTCAAGCGGCGGCGCAGGATATTATCCACCACCGTACTGCGCAGTTTCAGAAAATATTTACCGAGGCCAATCAAGGATTAAAGTATGTCTTTCAGACCCAAAATGATATTTTTACTTTTGCTGCTTCCGGAACCGGGGCAATGGAGGCAGCCGTAGTTAATTTATTGTCCCGGGGCGATACGGCCCTGACTGTGGAAGGCGGAAAATTCGGCGAACGCTGGAGAGAGCTTTGTTCGGCTTACGGCATTAACACGGAAGTAATTAAAGTAGAATGGGGTAAGGCTGTTTCGCCTGAGGAAATTAAAAAAAGGCTAAACAGCTCCAAAAAAATAAAAGCTGTGTTCACTACTCTTTGCGAGACCTCAACTGGAGTGACTAATGACATTGCCGCAATCGGCCGGATCGTCAAAGATACAGAAGCGGTATTGGTCGTTGATGCCATCAGCGGCTTAGGGGCCATTGACTTAAAAACCGATGCCTGGTCGTGTGACCTGGTGGTTTCCGGCTCGCAAAAGGGGCTGATGCTTCCCCCGGGCCTAGGTTTTGTTTCTGTAAGTCCCAAGGCCGCCAAATTAGTAGCCAGCGCGCAAAGCCCGCGCTACTATTTTGATTTTCGCTTGGCAAAAAAAGCGCTGGATAAAAATGATACCGCCTTTACTCCGGCGATCAGCTTAATTATTGCCTTGAATCAAGCGATCAACCTGTTAAAAGAGCAGGGCTTAGAAAAGGTATTTTTACGCCACAAAAAAATGGCCGAGGCAACCCGCAGCGCGGTTAGGGCCTTGGGCTTGAAACTGTTTGCCCCTACGGCAGCTTCCGACGTAGTGACAGCAGTTAAAGTACCTGCAGAAATAGACGGTGAAAAACTGGTTAAGACGATGCGTGATGTCTATGGCGTGACCATTGCCGGCGGCCAGTCTGAAATGAAAGGCAAGTTGTTTCGCATCGCCCATATGGGTTACATCGAAGAGTTTGATATTATTGTCTGTATTTCTTGTCTGGAGCAGGTCTTGCTCCAGATGGGATATCATCTGGAATTGGGAAAAGCTGTGGCTGAAGCCGAAAAAGTATTTGCCAAGAAAGAGTAATGGAGGAGAAAAAGCATGCGAGTTCTAGTCAGTGATAAACTGGCCAAGGAAGGGCTGGCTATCCTGGAGAAGGAAAAACAACTGCAGGTGGATGTCCAGACCGAGCTTAAACCTGAAGAATTAAAAAAGATTATTAAGGACTACGATGCCTTAGTTGTGCGCAGCGGCACCAAGGTAACCAAGGAGATTATTCAGGCAGCGAAAAAATTAAAGATTATCGGCCGGGCCGGAGTCGGGGTAGATAATGTTGATGTAGAAGCCGCCTCCCGCCAAGGAATTGTGGTGATGAATACCCCCGGAGGCAATACCATTTCCACCGCTGAACATACCTTAAGTATGATTCTGGCGCTGGCCCGCAGCATACCCCAGGCGCATTGGTCATTAAGACAGGGCCGTTGGGACAGAAAAAAATTTATGGGAATGGAATTATACGGCAAGAGTCTGGGAATAATTGGCTTAGGCAGAATCGGCGCCGAGGTAGCCAAGCGGGCGATGAGTTTCGGGATGAAAATCCTGGCTTATGACCCTTATCTGCGCCTGGAACGGGCCCAGGCCCTGCAAGTGGAATCGGTAACCCTGGAACAGTTGCTTAAGAACGCCGACTACATTTCAGTGCACACCCCCTTAGTAGAGGAAACAAAGCATTTGATTTCCGATAAAGAAATCAATCTAATGAAAAAGGGTGTGCGCATTATCAATTGCGCCCGCGGCGGCATTATTGATGAACAGGCCTTACTTAAAGGTATACAATCGGGTAAGGTGGCTGGTTGCGCCCTGGATGTGTTTGAAAAAGAGCCGCCGCAACAAAGCAGTCTGTTGCAACAGGAAAATGTCGTGGCTACGCCCCATCTGGGCGCCTCTACCGAAGAGGCCCAGGTCAATGTGGCCATTGATATTGCCAAGCAAGTCTGCGATGGGTTGTTAGGCAGAGGCATGTGCAATGCGGTGAATGTGCCTTGTATCAGCGCTGAAACCAGCGCGTTGATTAAACCCTATATCAACTTAGCTGAAAAACTGGGTTCCCTGGCCAGCCAGCTGTGCAAGGGGCGCATTCAACGCTTAAGGATTGAATATCGGGGAGAAATCAGCACTTATGAAACTGCCTTGATGAGCGCCGCCTGCATTAAGGGATTATTACAGCCTTTTCTGGGGGAGACGGTGAATTATGTCAATGCCCAGGTGCTGGCCAAAGAAAGGGGCATTACCGTAGAGGAAGCAAAGATAGAGAAGATAGAAAATTACAACAATCTAATTTGCCTGGTGGCTAAGACCGATAAAGAAGAATCAGCGGTCTGGGGCACGGTGTTCGGCAAAGAGGATGCCCGGATTGTAAAAATCAACAAATTTCACGTCGAGACTCATCCTTTAGGGTATTTATTAGTGATTAAGAATCGCGATTTACCCGGGGTAGTCGGAGACATCGGCACGCTATTAGGGAAAAATAAGATTAACATCGCCGAAATGACCTTTGGCCGGGAAAAGCCCGGCGGAGAGGCGATTTCTGTTTTAAATGTAGACAGCGTGATACCCGAGCAGGTTTTAGAGCAGATGAGAAAAGCCAAGAATATCTTTGATGCGAAGTTGATTAGATTGTAATAGTTACTTTTAGCGCGAGCTTTAGGCATCGCGCCAGCTGCTGCTTGTACCTGTTTCGCATATTGGACGTATAATACGGAGGAAACAGGTACCATAAGGCAATGAAAGAGGTGATAAGATGAGACAACCGAAAATATATATTCTCGATGTGACCAATCGAGACGGGGTGCAGACCTCGCGGCTGGGGCTGGCCAAGTTACAGAAGACGATGATTAACCTCTATCTTAATGAGATCGGTGTTTACCAGAGCGAATTTGGTTTTCCGGTTACCCGTCATGAAACCAATTACTTAAATGCCAATTTAGAATTGGCCAAAAAAGGCGTGCTCAAGCCGATAATTTTAAGCGGTTGGGTTCGGGCTATCCCCGAGGATGTAAAACAGGCCTTAAAATTAACCGCTGTAGAGCATTTGAATGTTTCCATTTCCACTTCCGAGCAGATGATTTCCGGAAAATTTCAAGGCCGTAGAAACAAAGACGATGTGATTAAGGCGATGACCGAGGCCGTGCGGCTGGCTAAGAAAAATAAGATTAAGACTGTGGGAGTTAATGCGGAAGACGCCTCGCGCACTGACATGGATTATTTAATAAAATTTGCTCACGCCGCCAAGGAGTGCGGGGCCGAGCGTATTAGATATTGCGATACGTTGGGTTATGATGACCCGCTGACTATTTATGAGCGGATTTATCAGTTAGCCAGTTCCGTGCAGCTGCCTATCGAGTTACACTGTCATAATGACTTAGGTATGGTAGTGGGTATTTCGGTAATGGGGGCCAAGGCCGCCAATGACGCCGGCGTAGATGCCTATATCAATACTACTGTCAATGGGATGGGAGAGCGTGCCGGCAACGCCGACTTAGTTTCGGTAATCCTGGCCGTCAAGTACGCCAGCGGAATGAAGGATAAGTATCTCTTAGACCCCAAGATCAACCTAAAGCGGGCCTGGAAGATTGCCAAATATGCCTCCTTTGCCTTTGGCGTGCCTATTCCGATCAATCAACCCGGTGTGGGGGCCAATGCCTTTGCCCATGAGTCCGGCATTCACGCTGACGGCGCCTTGAAAGACCGGCGCAATTACGAATTGTATGATTTTGAAGAGTTGGGCCGGGGTGAGCCGGAGATTATCGAGACGGGGAGAAAAATAACTGCCGGTGAATATTCCGGGATTAAAGGCTTCCGCAATGTCTATGAAAAACTGGAAATCAAGTTTAAAGACGACAAAGAAGCAACCAAGATTCTGGAGCTGGTGCGTTATGCCAATGTGCATACCCAAAAGCCCTTAACCAACGATGAGCTGTCCTTCATTGCCAGATACCCCGAGATTGCCAGGAAAATATTTACTATGACACCATGAATACAATTTTAGTAGGGACACAATGGGGCGATGAGGGCAAGGGGAAAATCATTGATATCCTTGCCCGCCGGGCCGATATTATTGTGCGTTTTCAAGGCGGCAATAATGCCGGCCATACCGTAGTAGTGAACGAAGAGCAGTTTATTTTGCACCTGATCCCTTCGGGGATTCTGCATCCGGGAAAGATTTGCGTTATCGGTAACGGGGTAGTGATTGACCCGGAGGCATTGCTTAAGGAAATCAGCAGTTTAAAGGCCCGGGGCATTGATATCGACAGCAACTTAAAGATTGCCGAGACCGCGCATTTAATTTTTCCTTATCATAAGATT
>JAFGCM010000064.1 GCA_016932635.1 Candidatus Omnitrophota bacterium | reverse complement strand
GCCGTCAGGGCAAGACCATTGGTTTTGTGCCGACGATGGGATATTTACATCAAGGACATTTAAGTTTAATGCGCCGGGCGCGCGCTGAAAACGATTTGCTGGTGGTGAGTATTTTTGTTAACCCCACCCAGTTTGCTCCGGGTGAGGACTTTAAAAGGTATCCGCGTGATTTCAGCCGCGATAAAAAAATGGCCAGATTATGCGGCACAGATGTGATTTTTTTTCCTCGGGCCAAGGCTATGTATCGGCGGGACTGCAAAACCTATGTCGATGTCGAAGAATTGAGTGAGCTGTTGTGTGGCCGTTCCCGCCCGACGCATTTTCGCGGCGTAACTACTGTAGTCGCTAAGCTGTTTAATATTGTCCAGCCGGATATTGCCTACTTGGGCCAAAAGGATGCCCAGCAAGCCGCTATCATTAAACAGATGAGCCAGGATTTAAATTTTCCGCTGAAGATAAAGATCCTGCCCATTGTCCGTGGACAGGGTGGCCTGGCCTTAAGTTCACGCAACAGCTATCTGGACGAGAACCAGAAAAAAGCTGCGCAAATTTTATATAAAGCTTTACAAACTGCCGTCGGTATGATAAAATCAGGACATTATGCCCCTCGGGAAATTATTGCGAAAATGCGCGGGATGATTCAAGCTAAGCCCGGGGCCCGGATAGATTATATCGAAATCCTCGAGGGTAAAAGTTTAAAAAAGGCTAAAAAATTAAAAGGTCCATTGTTGATTGCCTTGGCTGTTTATTTTGGAAAAACGAGACTAATTGATAATGCCTTGGCCAAAGTTTAAAAACGCTGATGCCTTATACTAAAGACGACGATAAGAAATACCAGGAAGAGTTAAAACACAAGATCGCTGAACTGAAAAAAGAAAAAAATGCGGTGATCCTGGCGCATAATTATCAGCGCGAGTCGGTGCAGGATATCGCCGATATTGTCGGAGACTCTTTGCAGCTGGCCCGCTCCGCCGCCAAGGTAAACGCCGATATCATTGAATTTTGCGGTGTCCAATTCATGGCCGAAAGCGCCAGCATCTTAAACCCGGATAAAAAGGTGTTGCTTCCGGTCAAAGAAGCGGGTTGCCCTTTAGCCGATATGATTTCCCCGGAAAAATTAATGGCGCTCAAGTCAGAGCACCCTGATGCGGCGGTAGTCTGCTATGTTAATTCTTCGGCCGAGGTCAAGGCCGAAAGCGATGTGGCCTGCACCTCCAGCAATGCCATTGAGGTGGTGCAGTCCCTGCCTAATCAGAAAATAATCTTTGTGCCTGATGAAAATTTAGGTAAATATGTCCAGTCTCAAGTACCCCAAAAGAAGCTAATCAACTGGAAGGGATTTTGCCCCACCCACATCAGACTATCCGAGGAAGAGGTAATCCGGGCCAAGCGCGAGCATCCGCAAGCGGAATTTCTGGCGCATCCGGAATGTAATCCCGAGGTACTTAAACTGGCCGATCAGGTTTGTAGCACCGGTGGAATGTTTAAATACGCCCGCCAGTCTCCTTCAAAAGAATTTATTATCGGTACAGAAAGCGGGATGTTGTATCGCCTGCAAAAAGAAAATCCGGATAAGAAATTCTATCTGCCCAGCGAGCACTTAGTCTGCGCCAATATGAAACTGATCACCCTGGGCTGGGTGGCCCATTCTTTAGAGTTTGAGATTGAAGAGGTCAGGGTGCCGGAGGCTATCCGCCTAAAAGCCAAAAAATCCCTGGATAAGATGCTGGAAATTACTTATGGAAAATAGGAAGAAAAAAATTGGCATCATTGGCTGTGGGACAATCGGGGCCGAACTGGTCAAGGCTATCGAAGAGCGCTTTTCAGCGCAAGCTGAGCTGGTTGCTGTTTGTGATATAGATCAGCACCAGGCCGAACAACTAAAAAGACTTTCTTCAGCAAAGCCGCAAATTCTACCTGCGGATGAATTAATTAAAGTTTGTGACTTGGTGATTGAGGCGGCTGAAGCAGCAGTCTCTTTTGAGATTGCCCAAAAAACCCTTACATTAGGTAAAGATGTAATGATTATGAGCGTAGGCGGAATATTAGAGAAAAGGGTGGAGTTGTTTAAGCTGGCAGAAGAAAAAACTGCCCATATTTATATCCCCAGTGGAGCCATTGCCGGTATCGATGCCGTGCAGGCAGCGAAAGTTGCTAACATTAGTTCAGCCACCCTGGTTACCCGTAAGCCTCCAGAGGGCTTGGCCGGCGCCCCATATATTAAGGAAAAGAAAATTGATTTAGCTAAAATTAAGGAAGAAACAGTTATTTTCGCAGGCACAGCAGCCGAGGCGATTAAGGGCTTTCCCAAAAACGTCAATGTCTCGGCAACGTTAAGCTTAGCCGGAATTGGCGCGGCTAAGACTAAAGTCAAGATAATTACCTCACCCAGTTACAAAACTAATACCCATGAAATAGAGTTAGAGGGCGATTTTGGCAAACTGGCTTGCCGGACAGAAAATCTTCCCTCGCCCGCTAATCCCAAAACCAGTTACTTAGCTTCGCTTTCAGCGATTGCTACATTGAGCAATATTTTAAGCAATGTAAAAATAGGAACTTGAAAGGGGGTGACAAAAGGTTATGGCAGAGAAAGTAATGAAGTGCAGCATCAAAAGGAAAAAGGGTTATCTCTACTACGTGGATAAAAAAGGTAATGTCTGCGAGGCAAAGATGGCCCGCGGCAAGAAAAAAGGCGGCGGC
>JAFGCM010000063.1 GCA_016932635.1 Candidatus Omnitrophota bacterium | reverse complement strand
CGATAAAAAATCCGGGCAAAATTCTTGGCGATTACGGCCTGAACCTTAGCCTCTTTTATTGCCCAAGGTGCCTGTTCGCGCGATGAGCCCATACCGAAATTCCATCCAGCGACAATAAAAGCCGCTTTTCCTTTAGTCTTTTGATAAAATTGCGGGTCGGCGTCTTCCATGACATGCTTGGCTAATTCACGCATATCGGAAATAGCAAATTTATATCGACCGGAAATAATCAAATCGGTGCTGATATTGTCCGCGAATTTATACGCACGAGCTATTGTTTTCATTTCTGTTTTAAAGCCTTCTAAACTCTGATGAGTCCTTGGCATAAGCCAGCGCCGTAGAATGAGAAATTATTCCTTTATCACAAAGCTCTTTTAGCGACTTATCCATTGTCTTCATTCCGTATTGAGAGCCGGTCTGGATTAAGGTGAGCAGCTGTTCTGTGGCGTGCTCCCGAATCAGGTTGCGGATGGCCGAGGTAGCTACCATTATCTCGCAGGCTACTACTCTGCCCAAGGCATCTTTGCGCGGTAGCAACCGCTGGGCTGCTACACCCTGCAGGGAATTAGATAATTGCACCATAATCTGTCTTTGTTGGTGCGGCGGGAAAACATCGATAATCCGGTCCACAGTCTGGGCAGCATCCGGGGTATGCAAAGTAGCTAATACCAGGTGTCCGGTTTCAGCGGCAGTCAAGACAGTGGAAATGGTTTCTAAGTCCCGCATTTCCCCCACCACAATCACATTGGGGTCTTGGCGCAGGGCATGTTTAAGCGAATCAGCAAAAGAATGCGTATCAGCATAAACCTCCCGCTGTTTGATGACGCTGTTTTTGTTTACATGCATATATTCAATCGGGTCCTCAATAATGATGATTAAATGTTCCCGTTCATTATTAATCAAGTCCACCATTGCCGCTAGAGTGGTGGTTTTACCTACTCCGGTGGGTCCGGTAATCAGGACCAGTCCCGATGACCGGCGCGCTAAGTCTTCCACTATTGCCGGTAAACCCAGTTCTTTAATCGAGCGGATTTTTAAACTGACCAGCCTGTACGCCGCTTCCACGCTTCCTCTTTGCATGTGGACATTTACCCTCACCCGCTGCACCCCGGGCAGGGTTAAAGAAAAATCCAGCTCTAATTTTTTTTCAAATATTTTCTTCTGATCGTCGGATAAAACACTATAAACCATATTCTTAGTATCTTGCCGGCTGAGCTTGCCCAGATTTGTCGAGACCAGCTTTCCGTCGATGCGTAAGATGGGCGCGGCATTTTCGGTTATATGTAAATCCGAAGCGGCTCTTTCTTGAGCGAGCAACAGTAGCTTTTTTAAATCCGTCATCTAATTTCTCACGTATTTGCGGGGATCGGTTATTTTTCCTTCAATGCAGGAAGCAGCCAAGCTTAAAGGCGAAGCCAGGTAAATGCTGGAACGGGGATTGCCCATGCGGCCTTTAAAATTGCGATTAGCCGTAGATATTACTTTCTGGCCATCAGCAGGAATCCCGGCATGGGTACCTACGCAAGGCCCGCAACCGGGAGGTAAAATTATTGCCCCCGCCCGAATCAGTACCGCTAATATCCCCTTTTCTGCGGCCTGTAAATAAACTTCCTTTGAGGCCGGTGCTACAATCAACGTAACATCCGGATGCACGCTCTTTCCTTTAAAAATAGTTGCCGCCTGCGTTAGATCTTCCAGTCTCCCGTTGGTACAGGTGCCCAAAAAGGCTAGATTAATCCTTGTTCCTAAGAGCTGTTCAATGTTCACGACATTATCGACACTATCCGGCTGGGCGATCTGGGGAGTCAATCGAGAAAGGTCAAATTCCTTAACTTCTGCATATCTTGCGTCCTGATCGGGCGCAACGGCCTGAAAGGCTTTTTTAGTGCTGCGCGCTTTCAGCCAACGGGTGGTCTTCTCGTCAACTAAAAACAGGCCGCATTTAGCGCCCATCTCCACAACCATATTGCTGATGGTAAAACGCCCATCCATGCTTAGTCGCTGAACAACGGGGCCGGCAAACTCAATTGCCTTATAAGTGCAACCGTTGGCTCCCATTTGGCCGATCAGATATAAAATAACGTCTTTAGCCGTTGTTGCCGGCGGTAATTTGCCTTTCAGGATAAATTTATAAGTTTCTGGTACGCGAAACCAATTCCGCCCGCTGGCTAAGACAATAGCTATATCCGTTGAGCCTAAGCCGCAAGCAAAGGCGTTCAGCGCCCCGTAAGTGCAGGTATGCGAATCCGCGCCGACTACCAGATTTCCTGGCAAGACTAATCCCGCTTCAGGGATCACTTGATGACAAACCCCGGAGCCGGCATCAAAAAGCAAGCTGCCCTGTTTTTGGCTAAAACTTCTTAATTTTTGGTGGATGTTGGAAATCTGCAGTTTCGGGCTGGGTGCACTGTGGTCGATGACAATGGCATATTTTTGCTGATTAAATATCTTCTTTCTGCCTATATAATTAAAGCTATCAATTACCAGTTCACTGGTGCCATCCTGACTAAAACAGAAATCAATATCGCAAATAGCTATATCTTTACTTTTTAGCTTTTTGCGACAGTGTCGGCTAAGGATTTTTTCTGCTATCGTGTAACCCACGGTAATTTACCCTGAGATATTTTCTAACCAATTTTTTACGCGCAGTGTGCCTTCACGGATCTCATCGATGCTGGTGGCAAAGCTCAAGCGCACATAGTCATCCCGGCCAAAGACTACTCCGGGAACGACTGCAACCTTAGCTTCTTTCAGTAAGCGTTGAGCAAATTCTAATGAATCCAAGCCGCTTGCGGAAATATTGCAAAATACATAAAAGGCGCCATCGGGTTTGATAAAAGAAAATTTAGCGATTGCACTCAGGCCTTCCAGCATGCAATCCCGGCGAGATTGAAACTCCAAAGCCATCTGCTGCATCTTTTGAGGCTGTTCATTCTCCAGCGCTGCTTGTGCAGCCCGCTGACTAATCGAGCAGGGATTGGAAGTAGAATGGCTCTGTAAGTTACCCACGGCCTTAATCAACTCGACATCCGCAGCAGCCAAATAGCCAATTCGCCATCCAGTCATGGCAAAGGCCTTGGATACTCCATTGACCACGATAGTGCGCCGAAAAATCTGCTCATTGAAGCTGGCGATAGATAGATGTTTTTTTTCATCGAAGATAATCTTCTCATAGATTTCATCACTAATCACATAGAGGTCTTTCTCCACTACAATTTGAGCAATTTCTTTCAGTTCTTCTTGAGAATAAACGCTACCGGTAGGGTTAGCCGGGCTATTCAGGATCAAAAGCCTTGTCTTTTTGGTAATATTCCCAAGAAAGGCCTGTGCGGTTAATTTAAATTTGTCCTGGGCTTTAGTCTCGATTACTTTAGCCTGGCCTTGGGCCAGCGTAATCATCTCAGGGTAACTTAGCCAATAAGGAGAGGCAATGATTACTTCGTCTGCTTTCTCGCAAGCAACCTGCAGAATACTATAGAGCACGTGCTTTGCCCCGCAGCCAACAATAATCTGCTCAGGCGAATACTCAAGGGCATTATCTCTTTTTAATTTTTTGCAGATGGCCTGTTTTAATTCAGCAAGGCCGGTGGCGGGGGTATATTTGGTAAGACCCTGGCGGATAGCTTCATTTGCCGCCTGTTTAATGTATTCCGGGGTGTCAAAGTCTGGTTCGCCAGCAGCAAAGTTAACTACTCGTTCGCCCTGCTTAAGCATTGCCTTAGCCAACGATGTAACTTGCAAGGTCAAAGAAGGAGTAATTTTCTCAACTCGACTAGCTATTTTCACAAAGAATCTCTTTCCTTTTTAAATAATTTACGCAGTCCTCCTAAAAATTTCTTCTTGGGCTTTTCCTTTGTGAACGGCTTGGGCCTTTCTTGAGGGAATTTTGGCTTTTCTTCCCGATGTTCTTTCTCCTCTGGTTTCTTTTCCCGAGCCGGCTCTTGCTTGACGCCAGATTTTTCTGCCTTGGTTGGTTTTGGCTTGGGCTGAACTGCAATTTTTTCAGTCAGCTCTATCAGCACCATCTGAGCACCATCTCCCAGGCGGTGCGAGAACAGCATGATCCTGCTGAAACCGGAAGTCCGATTTTTAAATAACGGGGCGATCTGGGAAAATAATCTGTTTACCACAGCATTATCATGCAAAATTTTTAGCGCTTCCCGCCGGGCCGAGAGGTTATTTCGCTTTCCTAAAATAATCAGGCGTTCAATAAACGTCTTCAGCGCCTTGGCCTTGGCCTGGGTAGTTTTAATTCTT
>JAFGCM010000062.1 GCA_016932635.1 Candidatus Omnitrophota bacterium | reverse complement strand
TATATAGGAAGATAGTCAGCTGGTCAGCTCGTCAGCTGGTCAGCTAGTCTAATCGGGTTAAACAATGGTTAGAATAGTTGGTTTTAAAAATAGAGATGTTTGTTCGAAAGCTAAATATAAAACAACCAGCAGACCAGCAGACCAGCAGACCAGCAGACTAAGAGGAGCGTTTACATTAATTGAGATTCTGGTGACAATGACGATATTGGTAATGGTGGTGAGCTCGACCATGGTTATTTTTCGGGCCACAGCCAATTCCTGGCGCCGGGGTGAGGCGCGCTCGTTGCGCTATCAACAGGCCCGGTTTATCCTGGAGCGGATGAGTAAAGAAATAGCTTCCTCTATTCCTAGTTCTTTGGCCGGACCTTATTGTTTGGGCACGGCCCAGACATTTTATTTTATTTCCTCAAGTATTGATGCCCCCAGCTCATTAGTCGAGATAGGATATTGGTTAAACGAAAACAATCAAGAGCTGATGCGCAGCTATCAGGCCTCGCCCGATTATGATTTTTGCACCTTTGAGAAAGAAGAGGCCTTAAGCGAAAATGTGAGTGAGCTTAATTTTCAATATTCAACAGGTGCCATCTGGTGCCAGGACTGGGATAGTCGTCCCCAGGCGGCGCAGAGCGGAATTCTGCCTAAGGCAGTAAAGATAGAATTTTCTATTCAGGATGAGCATGGTTGCGCTAATGAATCTTTTAGTACGGTGGTAACTATTGCCTCGGCGCGCGATTAAGGGTGCAAGAATGAAAGAACAATCATCAAAAAATGGAATAGCGCTGGTTCTGGTAGTGAGCATTTTGACTGTCGTAGCCATTATCGTGGTTTCCTTTATTTTTACTATGCGGATGGAAAGCCGCGCGGCAGTCAACTATCTCTGGCAGGAAAAAGCCCGTTATATTGCCGAGGCCGGTATCGCCCATGCCCGAGCAGTATTAAAAGAAGACAAAGGGAACAATTTTTTAGATAGCTATGATGACCCCTGGCGCAGTATCTTTACCGGAGGAAATATTGATAACAACGAGGACGGCGGCAAAGACTCCCGCTGGATCGAAATGACTGTTGGGGGTGAGGTAATCGGCCGTTATGCAGTGTTGATTGAAGATGAGGCGGCAAAAGCCAATATCAACGTTTGTGGTTTTCATAATGAATCGCCGATTAAGGCGATCCAGGGCGCCACTACTTTTGAAGTCAGCCTGAAAGATTTCTTAAACGCTAAAGCTATTTCTCAAGCGCAAGGCATAGCCAATGCCATCATTGCTTACCGCTATGGCCAGGATCTTGCCCCAGGTGAAAAGGCCAAGGACGATAATTTAAATCAGTATTTTTTAGATTATGACGGAGTGGACAATAATGCTAACGGAGATATCGATGAGCCCGCAGAGGGGGTAGATGAGCCGGGTGAGTTTGTGGTTCAACATCCCTATGGGGATGATCGGCCATTCTTAACTACCGCTCAGATTAAGAACATACCGGAGATGAGCGAAAATATTTATCGTAAAATAAAATCAGAGATTACGGCTTATTCAGAAACTCCCAGCACCAATCGTAATGGCGACTTCCAATGGGACATCAACCATATCGATGCCCAGCAGCTTCTGGATGTCTTGTTACGTAGCGGTGTAGCCAATCCCTGGCAAAAAGCGGTTAATCTGGTTGATTTTACGGATACTGATTTTTCCCAGAGTGTAGCGATGAAATCGAGCTCCGTCTTATACACTCAAGATCAAGGAGCCAAGGGAGACTGGCAATGGGTGGGTGAGCATTATGAAAGTAAAACCTTTGGCGGGCTCAAAGGCACTTGGACCTGGAGCGATATTCCTGCCGGAGAATATTTTTTAATCCTGCACGGTAGCGACAGCGACCAATATATCGGCGATGTGACTGTGGGTAGCTTAACGCAGACGCATATGTCTTCGGGTGAGACGTTTAATCTATTTCCTTCCGGAACTATTCAAATTAATGATCTGGGTGCAGGTAGCGGTGTGTTAACTATCGCTATTCAAAACAATGAAGGCTTAGGCACTACTTGTTATTTTAAATATATTGAGTTGGTCAGTGCCTCGTTTGGGATGTTGGGCGAGGCTCAAGAAGTAAGAGGCGTAGAAGGTATTCGGATTAATGAGATTATGGTGGCGCCTAAAATTAATTTAACCACCACTATTTCCCAGTCTCCCGGAGGCGATTGGGTCTGGCAAGGCGACCATTACGAGAACGCCGCAAGCGCCGGAGGTCCCGCAGGCGCAGGGACTTGGCTTTGGAGCAACCTTCCCGACGGCGAATATTATTTGACGTTGTTTGCTGAAAATTCCACGCAGATGGTAGGCGATGTAATAATTTCCGGGTTGACCCAGGAAAATATGCGTTCGGGAGAACGCTTTACCAAACGCCAAACTGTAAGCGTAAGCAACGGAATATTTCGCCTGGATATCCAGAATAATCTTAGTTCAGGCAGCTGTTATTTTAAATCAATAGTCCTAAGCCAACAGCCCGATGCCGAATATGTTGAGTTAGTCAACCTGACGCCCCAGGAGGTGTCCTTAGGTGGCTATAGCCTGGAGACCTCCGCCACCGATGGCTGGCCGGCCAGCATACCTTTAGGCACAACTATCGGAGCGGGTGATTATTTGGTCTTGGCCGTGGATAAGGAAGATAGTTGCTCCGGCCTCAGCGGAAACGGTATTTCTTTTCAAGACGTCTGGGGTAGTCTAAACTCGTGTCAGCTTGATTTTTCTCGCTCGGTCACAATTAATTCCGACCTGATTGAAGACCAACCACTTTCCGGAGAGGGCCAGCTGATCCTGCGCGATGCCCGCGGCTATATTGTGGATATGCAAAAATATTCGGCGGGCCAGGTGAGTCCTTATATCAGTCTGGAAAAAGGCGATCCCACTTACGTGGATGAAGTGGACAAAATTTGGTTTGCCAGCGCCGACTTAAGCGGGGCCACTGCGGGTAAGAAAAATAACAACAGCAGCATTATTGAAATCCAGGGTCAAGAGGTTATTGAGCATGATTTAAGCGAAGTGCAGGTAAATAATCACGCCTTGGCTAATTTGGGCGAGATATCTAAAGCTGTCTCCGGTGAGCCGTGGAAAAAAATCGGTAGCGATGATTTAATGAATGTTGCCGATCGCTTGAGCGTATATAGCCTTAGGCTTGAGGCCGAGGGTCATAAGACCTTAGGCGGTTGGACGGAGAAACTACGTCCTTTGCCTGGGGGGGCTTGGTTTGAGAGTAATACTGCTGGCGAAGTGGGGACTTTTCTCTGGGAGGGGCCGGAACGGATTCCCAGCGGAGTTTATTTCTTGTATCTTTATGGCAAGAGCGAAGAGGCGCTTTGTGTTTCTTTACACTTGGCTGATGGTAGCTGGACTCCGTTTACTCCGGCCTTGGTGCCTGCAGCCAACAATGCTATTTGTTTTGGGCGAGTTGAAATCGGCACGGGCAATCCCGGGGCTTTAGCCGATCAAAAAATAGAGCTGCGCCTGAAAAATTCATCAGATAATAATCTGGCCCACTTTGATTACATAGTCTTGGCGCCGCTTCCTTATGTGCCGGGAAAAATCAATATCAATACGGCATCTTTGGATGTGCTTAAGGCCCTACCTAAGATTGACGAGACTTGCGCCCAGCGGATTATGAGCGCGCGGCCTTTAGGCAATCAGGGAGACCAGGGCCGGGGCATTGGCGATATTTTAGCGGGAAATGTTTTAGATAGCGACCCGGATGAAAAATTAGCTAAATTTAGCGCGATTTCCAATTTAATTACGGTGCGTTCAGACACCTATCAGATTGTGGCTACTGCTCAAGCCCTGGACAATGGGCGGGTGATGGCTGAAAAGCGTATCCGGGCGGTAATTGAGAGGTAACTTGAAAATGCGGATAATTTATTTAGTCATTCTTGCTTTTTTAATACTTACATTTCCTTGGACAGTGCTGGCGGAGGAGATGACAGCCAGCAATTCTAAAATTAAAGAAGGCACCATTTCCCAAGGCGGCTTAAGCGGCAGCAGCTCTACCTATCAGTTGCAGGATATTGTTGGCGTCAACGGCGGTACACAGATGAACGGCTCCGCTTACAGCTTAAATGGCGGATTCTTCAATCTCAATAATTCACCCGTGGCCACTGTTTCTAATTATAACGACAGCCGTCCCATTGATGACGAGACGCCGACTTTACAATGGAGTTATTCCGATGTCGACAATGATACCCAGAATAAATATCAGCTTCAGGTAGCCCAGACAAGTTTTACCTCTCCGGTCGTGGATACCGGTATAATTACTTCTGCGGCCGCATCTTATACCACTACCATTTTGCCGCGCACAGAAGAAAGGACCGCATATAAATGGAGAGTAAGAGTAAATGATGGCTTTGGCTGGTCGGCTTGGGCCCAGGCAAATAATGGTTTTATTCTGACCTCTGGTGAATTTTTAATTACCGGCCTTAGCGCCTTAACTGCTCCCGGAGGAAACCAGATTGATCAGGATACTTGGCAACTGGATAATGACCCCTATTTCTTCTGGGATAGTCCTTCAGAGGGGATTGAGGTATTAGGCTACAGCTACTCCTTGGACAGCCTGCCTGATGATCAGATTGATTCAGAAAGCCCATTTGTCTTATTTTCTTCGGATACTATTGGCGATGGCGCGCATATTTTCTACGTTAAGGCCCAGCGTTCATCAGGCACCTGGGGCGACGCGGCGGTTTTTGACATTTGGGTGGATACTACAGCTCCCGCAGTAAATAATCTTACCCCTAGCTTAGGCAAGGTAGTTGGTATTGATTTGCCAGAAGTGAAAGCGCGGATTTCTGATGCCGCCAGCGGAGTGGACCCGAATAAAATTGAACTGGTGGTTAATCAGGCGAGTATTGTTCCCGACTATGATTCGCAAACAGGAGAAATCTCTTATATCCCTTCCATTCCTTTTAGCGATGGCCAAATTACAGTTTCTTTAACTGCCTACGATGCCGTAGGCAACTATGGCTTGCCTTTAACCTGGAGCTTTATTGTTGACACGCTCGGCCCCTTAGGGGGACTACTGATTAATAATGGCGATGAGATGACTACCACCAACATTGTTACTTTAAATGTTGATGCCGAAGATGAAACCACACAAATTCTAGAGATGATGCTTTCGAATGACGGGGTGTTTGATACCGAATCCTGGGAGCCTTATATCAGTTTACGCAAAAACTGGCTGTTGCCGGCAATTAATGGCTTGCGCAAGGTCTATGCCAGAGTCAAAGATGAAGCCGGCAATATCTCCGAGATATTTTTTGATGAGATTAGTTTAGTAATTCTTGCCCCCGACACCTACATTTTGAGCGGTCCCTCCGGCATTACCCAGGCTGAAGATGCCCAGTTTACATATCGCGGCTCACTAGATCAATGTCAGTTCAGTTACAAATTTGATGAGCAAGACTGGTCTGACTGGTCAACAGCGCTTTCGATAGATGAGGCGGGCCTTTCCGAGGGTAATCACTACTTTATGGTGCGCTCTGCCAAAGACCTAAACAGCGATGGCTTGCTGCAGTTGGATGAGATTGACCCGACCCCGGCTTCACGGGTCTGGACCGTTAGTTTTACCGGCGCCTTAAAGCCCTCCAGCGAACCAGAAAAGCCGATCAAGCTTTGGGAAGAGGAGTAGAGCACAGTATTTTTGCTAGCGTGGCTCGGGGTCCTGTCTCGGGTGCGCCTTCGGTGCTCGCAATCCTAAAGGATGGACCTTGCTGTCCTTTTAACCCTAAAGGGTAGGCCTTACTATCCTTAGCCACCCCTCGCCAAAGATAGCAAAAATACTCCAGCAATAGAATAAGAAAAGGCTTGACAAGTAGCTTCAGATAGTATATAAATATATCAATATCTATCAAAGGCTATCAAGAGCCTTTAAATAGTGCTCGGTAAGAATATAAGGGTATAAGTAAATGATGCTGCAACCGGAAAAATATTATTCTGCTACTGAAGTGGCCAAGATTTTGGGCATTTCCAAACAAACCTTGATTCGCTACGAACAAAAGCGAATTTTTCCCAAGGCCAAAAGGAATGCCGTAAATAGATGGCGCGAGTACACCTTGCGCGAGATCAAGGCGTTGAAGAAAATATTGGGCAGAGCAGTTTAGCTAACAGTTGACAGAAGAAGAAAGACGAAGATGAATATAGGGGAGATATTAGGCAAACTGGGGCAGAAGGGTCAGAAAAGGACTGCCCTGGGCTTGGATATCGGCTCAACTGCGGTAAAATTGGTCGAGCTTGAGCAGGATGGAGAAACGGTTAAGCTGCTGAAGTTCGATGCGGCCAAAATACCAGTAAGTTCTTCTGCCGCCGAAGGCGAACAAAGCCAGATCACCAAGCGCATTACTGCCAATTTATTAGCCCAGAATCAGATTAAGGATAAAGATGTGGTTGTAAGCGTAAATGGCCAGTCTACATTTATTAAGTTTTTGGAACTGCTTCCGGTCAGCGTGGAAAAATTGCATCAGACCTTAAAATATGAAGCCCAGCAGCAGATACCTTTTTCTCTGGATGAGGTAGAATGGGACAGCCATTTGTTTAAGGCTTCCTCAAGCCAGAAGCTGCCTCGCCAGAAGGCGTTGCTTTTCGCCATCAAGAAGGATAAACTGACCGGCAAGATGGCCCTGGTCGAAGGCTTAGGCTTGCGTGCTGCCGTCTTAGATGTCAGCTCATCCAGCATTTATAATTGTCTGAAGTTTAATCAACAATACACCCAGGATAAATTTAGCGTAGTTTTAAATATTGGAGCGCAGTCAACGGATTTAATTATTTTAAAAGGCAATGATTTTTGGATGCGCAGTTTTTCCGTAGGAGGAAATAATTTTACCGAGAGCTTAGTTAAAAAATTTAATATCAATTTTGCTGAAGCGGAAAAGCTTAAACACGGCCATAGCACCAGCTCCCCCGAATTTCAAGAGGCCATTGCTGCGGTCCTGGAGGACTTACAGGGAGAAATAACCCGTTCTATCGAATATTATAATTTCCAGCAAAAGTCGACGCAGGAACAGCAAGATGAAGTTTCTTCTGCAGTTAAGCTAGATGAAATTTTAATCAGCGGAGGCGGCGCAGAACTTGCTGGCCTGGATACATTCTTAGCCCGCGTTTTTTCCTGTGCGGTCAAGCAACTCGATCCTTTTCAATTGTTGCATCTTGATGAAGCGATGAAAGCCAAATCCAGCATTCAGGAGAGAACTATTTTTTGCCAGGCAGTGGGCTTGGCCTTGCGCGGGCTGGCTAGGTCTTCGATCAGCATTAATTTGCTTAAAGAACAAATTAGGCTAAAACAGTTAGCCCGAGAACGGCTCTTATACGGGATCGCTTCGGTTGTTCTGTCCCTGTTAATTCTTTTTGGCGCTTCTACTTTTATGCGCCGGGACTATCGAGAAAATAATTTACGCCTGCAAAACTTAAGAAGTCTGCTCAAGACCTTCAGCAGCTATCAGCCGCAGATACAACAGCTGCAAAAAGAACAACGGCTTGTTTCCGAAAAAGTTAAGGCTGTTGAGAGTGTAGCCTTAAATCGCGCTCTTTGGCTGGAAGCTCTATTTGAATTAAAAAAAATGCTTCCCGATGGTTTATGGATTACCGAGCTCTCCGGCACGATAGCTTTTGATAATTTTGGGAAAAATTTACAGACTAAGCTGGACCTTCAAGGCAAGGCTGCCTCTTATGATGGAGTAAACGATTTTGTTTCTCGGCTTAAGTCTTCTAATTTATTCAGCGAGGTCAAGCCCATTTCTTCTTCATTTATCGAAGAAGAGGCTCAAGATCAGGAAAGAATAGAAGTGGTCAAGTTTTCTATTAATATGAAAATCAATCCCAGATGATTCACTCAGCAGATGATAAGAGTCTAATCAGGCAATTCAGTATTATTTTGTTAATAGTGCTGGCGCTTTATTTAGCCCTGGTGCGGCCCCTGGCCAAACAGGGGGTAAATATCCTACAAGGGGAAATCAACGAGACGGTGACTCAACTTGAAAAATTTATTCCTCAAGAACAGGATGCATTCTTGCCCAAAAGGGAATTCGTGCAAATTCTTAAGAATAATCTGCTCAAGGAGCAGGAGAATTATCAAGCGCTAAAAAAATTTATTGACCCGGAAAAAACCTATTTGCCGCCGGAGACGCAAGAACCGGGTCTGTATCTGATCGAACAGCTGCATACTACGACCAAGCGGCTGAAACGCCAAGCCAGCAGTTTGAAGATTAACATCCCGGATAATTTTGGCTTTAGTAAGGAGATGAGCGAAGATACGGCGAATGTGGAGCTGCATTTAAAGGAACTAGAAATGGTAGATAGAATCGCAACTTTATTGATGGAAGAGGGCGTGGGGGAGATCTCCCTGGTCAAACCGCTTTCCCCGATTGAGCAAAGAGATCAATTGACCCAGGAATTGCTTTTTCAGGAGCTGCCGATTCAGCTTAGCTTTTTATGCAACTCTTCCGTATTAGTCAAGCTGCTTTACCAGTTCAAAAACTTTTCTCCGGCTTTAGTAGTACGGGATATCGTCATCCGCAGAAGAGATGGGGATTTTTTGCAGGTAGAGATGGTTTTAAGCAGACTGGTGGCATAGTGAGAGAAAAATACATATTTTTTACGCTTTTATTTATTGCCGCAATAATGCTAGTGGGCGCCAGGCTGGGTAGAAAGACTGAAGGCAAAGTTACCACCCAAGAGCAACAACTGAAGAATAAACTTAAGACCACCGGGGCCAGAGAGCCGGCTTTAGCGCAAAAGATAGATCTGGATAAAATTCGGAATTTATTGCCTTTTTCCTATTATGAGCCGCTGTTAAAAAGGAGTCTTTTTGTCCAGGTTAAAGATAGGCCTGTTCAGACTGCAACAGGGGCGCTTGTTTTGCCGGTTGAGGAAAAGACCCCGACCTTCGTATATAAAGGAAAGATTGCCGCAGGCAGCCGTTTATTAGTGATCATTGAACAGACCCGCTCGGGCGAAGTGTTTATGGTTGCCAAGGGTGAGAACCTGGATGGATACAAAGTGCTTGACATAACAGATACAGAGGTGATATTATCAAAAAAAGACGCAGAGAACATAGTGTTGAAGACTATCGAAAAACCTTGAATGATGAAGAAACTAGTTAAGATAATTTGCTGTTTAGCGTTTGGGCTGATTTTGACTTTGCCCGGATTGGCTTTAGCAGAAGAGTATTCCCTGCTTGAAGAGCGGGAGCAGCAATTAGTTTCGCCTGAGTCTATCCGTGAGCTGGCCAGAATCCATTATGCCCGGGCCAGGAATCATTACCGCCGCGGCGAGTACTCTTCGGCCAAAGAAGAGTTCGAGCAGGTGCTGAAGTTGGAATCAGACCATCAAGGGGCCCGCTGGTATCTTAAGATTGTCGATCAGGAATTAGCTAAATTTGACCAGACTTTTCAAGGCCGCTTGGAAAAGTTAAAGGAAAAAAGAAAAGAAGAAAATTTAAAGTCTGCCTTAAATTCCGTTGAACAGCAAACCAGCGCAGGGAAACTACGCGCCGAAAAACAGAAGCGCAAGCAATTAGAGCAGGAAGAAGCTGAACTAAGCGGTCAAATAGAAAAATTCAGACAGGAAGCAAAAAAAGCGGAACAGGGCAAAAAGGCAGTTGCCCAGCAGGCAGCGCAATTACAAGAAGAAAAGGCTGCCTTGGAAAAGGAACTAAAACGATACCGGGCAAAACCCGCTAAAACTAAAAAGATAAAACAACCCAACACACAAGAGATTGCCCGACTGCAAAAAGAAAAACAAGCCTTAGAGAAGAGTTTAATAGAATATCAGCAGTCCGCGCAAGAAGAAAAACAGAAACTCTCCAAACAGGCGGAAGAACAAAAGCAAAAATTAATCGCTGAACTTAATGCCTTACGCCAAAAACAGCAGGTTCAGGTCCAGGCTCAAGTCCAGGAGTATCAACAAGTACTGGAGGATGAATTTGAGCAAAAATTAGACCAGCTTAATGAAAAAATAATTAGTTATGAATATAGGCTTACCCAGGCCCATGCAAAACAGGAAAAAGAAAAACTGGATAGCTCAATTGAAGATTTACGCCAAAAGCAGGAAGACCAGCTTAAGCAGGAATTAGAAAAATACGAACAAGCTCTGCAGGAAAAGTTTAGCCGCAAAGAAACTGAGCTGAATGATAAGATTAAGGCCTATGAAGCTAAGTTAGTCTCCCTAGATAAAGCCTTAGATAAGCCTGCCCAGTCAACTCAAATTGACCGCACTGAAGCCGGACTTGTAGAATTACAGATGAAGATTAACCAGCAGCTGCAGGCCCAGTTAGACCAATTTAAGAAAGAAAAGGCCCAGCCGTTTTATGAACAGGGCTTAGCTAACTTAAGAAATCAGAAATTGAGTTTAGCCCGGGAAAACTTTCAAAAGGCGCTGTCTATTTATGCTGACTATACCGAAGTAAAGCAGGCGCTGGAAGAACTCAAGAATCAAGAAAAAGTAAATCTGCATTTAGCTGAAGGCCAGTATTATTATAGCGAGAAAGAATTGGAAAAGGCGAGCGAAGAATTTCAGCAGGCCTTGACTTTGGACTATAAAAATAAGCCGGCTCGCGAATGCCTGCACAGGATTGAGAAAGATGCCCAGGCTCAAGAGCGTGCCCAGCGCCTGGTTCGTCAAAAAGAAAAAGAACGTCTGGAAAAAGAAGAAAAGAGGCGTTTAGCCGAAGAGCGAAAAAAGAAACAAGAGCATCTTGCTCAAGAGAAAAAGGCCGAGCAGGAAGCGATCAAACGCGCCCAGGCAGAGTTGAAGGAACGCGCCGAGCTCAAGGCTAAAGAAGAACAGCTCACCCGGTTAAAGCAGGAAAAAGCAGAAAAGCTGCGCTTGCAGCGTGAGGCCGAACAAGCCCGCCTGGAACAAGCCCGCCTAAAACAAGAACAGGAATTTAAACTTAAACAAGAAAAACTGCGCTTAAAGCTGGAAACTGAAGCCCGGCTCAAGGAAGAAGCCCAATTAAGAAAGCAGCAGCAGAAAAAACTCGCCGAAGAAAAACTGCTGCAAAAACGTAAAGAGCAAGCCCAGCGACGAGCCGAAATAAAGATTGCTCGGGAAAGAAAGGCTAAACAGGAGGCCGTCAGGCGCGCCCAGGCCGAACTTGCTAAACGCGCCGAGCTCAAAGCTAAACAGGAAGAGCTCGTCCGCTTAAAGAAAGAAAAGGAAGAGAAGCTGCGCCTTGAGCGTGAGGCCGAACAAAGGCGTCTGGAACAAGCCCGCCTAAAGAAAGAGCAAGAACGCCAAGCCAAAGAAGAAAGATTAGTTAAACTTCAAGCGGAAAAAGAAGCCCAAGAACAAGCTCACCAAGAGCGCTTAGCCCGGATAAAAGCCGAAAAAGAGGAAAGACTAGCTGAGCTTAAAGCCGAGAAAGAAGCAAGACTGGCTAAGCTGCAGGCTGAAAAAGAGGCCAAAGAGCAAGCCCACCAAGAGCGCCTGGCCCGTCTCCAAGCCGAGAAACAAGCCCAAGAGCAAGACCGCGAAGAAAAATTAGCCAAGATAGAAGCGGAAAAACAGGCTTGTGAACAGGCAGAGCAAGAAAAGCTCAAGCGGCTAAAAGCCGAGAAAGAAAAAAGGCGTCAAGAAGTAAAGAAAAAAATAGAGCTACATTACCAGCAGGGAAAGAAACATTTTGTAAACAAAGACTATATCTCCGCGCGCAAAGAATTTAAAGACATCCTGATTTTAGACCCGAAAAATCAATATGCCCTAAATGCGCTAGAAAAGGTAGAAGCCACGGCTGTTCGAGAAGAAAAAGAGCGCTTGCGTTTAGAGAAAAAGAAGGCGCGCGAACAAAGACTGAAGCGTCAGAAGGCCTTTAATCAATATCTGGCCCAGGGAAAAATCTATTTATATCAACAGGAATATCAAAAAGCCTGGGATGAGTTTAGTAAGATTTTGTTTATTGATCCTAATAATGCCACAGCTGAGAAATATATCGTTCGATGCAAGAAAGGTTTGGCCGAAGCAAGACTTCGTGAGCAGGCTCGCTTGCAGAAAGAAGAAAAGCTGCGCTTACAGCGTGAGGCCGAACAAGCCCGGCAAGAACAAGCCCGTTTAGCCAAGGAAAGAAAGGCTAAGCAAGCGGCTCTCAAGCGCGCCCAAGCGGAACTCACCCAGCGAGCCGAAATTAAGGCCCGCGAAGAACAGCTGCGCCTAAAACGGGAAGCCGAAGAAACTCGTCTTGAGCAAGCCCGCCTAAAGAAAGAGCAAGAACGCCAAGCCAAAGAAGAAAGACTCGCTCGTCTAAAAGC
>JAFGCM010000061.1 GCA_016932635.1 Candidatus Omnitrophota bacterium | reverse complement strand
TGGGCCTGTAAATGATTAATTCCCACTAGGGGCCTGTTTAAAGATAGGCTTAACACCTTAGCCAGGGAAAGCCCAATTAACAACGCCCCCACTAATCCCGGCCCATAAACTACAGCCACCAGACCAACTTTCTTTAAACTGACTCCGGCCTTGCTCAAAGCCCCCGCCAAAACAAAATTTATCAATTCTACATGGTGGCGGGTAGCAATCTCAGGCACAACACCACCGTATCTTTTGTGTAAATTAAGACTGGAAGCAACAGCATTAGATAAAATCTGCCGGCCATTCTCAACCAGAGAAATCGCTGTTTCATCACAGGAAGTCTCAATACCTATCACTATCATTGTAATACTATTTTAGCAAATCCGAAACAAAAATAAAATCAATCTCTTTAGCCTGCATCAGGGGAATTTGTTCTTTCAATACTTCCAGGCTCTTTGGCTTAGCATGCAAAATGCCTACCGCCTGCCCATTGGTCAAGGCAAATTCAGCAAGTTCGGCGAAATTTGCCCGGATAGCTGCGTAATCATCGCGGTTATCCAGAAAAAAATCTCTAGCAATAAATTTAATTTGTTTTTCTTTTGCCAACCGCTCACAAACTTTCTCAGGTGCGACCAGGTTATCCAGAAAAAATAATTTGTTTTTCTTCAATTGGTCAAAGATCACTGACATCGTTTGTCGGTCTTTGGTGGCCCGGGAACCCATATGATTAGAAACACCTACCGCCTCCGGCACGGAAAGACGCGCCTGCTCAAAAATCCTGATTATTTCTCCAGCGGACATCTGGCAGGTAATAGTATCTTTTTCCAGGCGGATGGTTCTGGCCTCTGTTTCCGGCTCAAGGGGCAGATGAATAATCAGCTCTTGGTTTAACTCTTTGGCCGCTTGAGCAACTTGAGTGGAAAACTTTAAGTTAGGCAAAATGGATATGGTCAAGGGAACCGTGATTTCTTTTAATAAATTGATGTAGCGTAAATTATATCCCCAGTCATCAATGACTATCGCTACCCGGGCATGGGCCGTTCCTTGAGACTTTCCTCTGAACACCCTGGGCAAGATTAAGGCCAGGACCAAGACTATGACTACGCCAACAATAATAACAGTTAAAATTTCCCGCCTGATTTTCATAGCGCCTTTTCTTTCTGATACAACTTAATACCTTTAAGTAAATCCATTGCCCGTACCAGCTGGTTATCATAAAAGCCCTGCTCCAGCATAAATTCTTCCAAGGTAAGCTGGATTTGCTCTTTTTCCTTCGGCACTTGGGGCTTTTCTTCCGGTTTTTTTGTATCTTCCTTAACTTTTTCAAACACGGAATCTTTTTCTGTGCTCTTCTTAAGCTCCGCTTCCTCAAATTCAACCTTGATATCCGGCTCTATTCCCTTATCGTGGATACAGCGTCCGCTGGGCGTAAAATATTTACTGGTAGTCAGACGCAGCGCCGAACCATCAGCCAAGGGAATCACCGTCTGCACCGAACCCTTACCGAAGCTCTTGGTTCCTAAAAGTATTCCCCGGTGATAATCCTGAATTGCCCCGGCCACAATCTCCGAACCGCTGGCGCTGCCTTTACTAATTAAGACCACCAAAGGATAACTGCGGTGCTTGCCTCTTAGGCTTGAGCTAAACACCATATTTTGCCTGTTGATCCGCCCGCGCGTAGAAACGATCTCCTTGCCTGCGGGGATAAATTTTTCCGCTACCTTCACCGCCGAATCCAAAAGTCCTCCGGGGTTATTGCGCAAATCAAGGATTAAGCTGTCCATACCGAGATCCTCAAGCTGACTTAACGCCTGCTCCAATTCCTCAGGGCTTCTTTCCTGAAATTCCGATAAACGGATATATCCGATATTATCGTCTAATAACTTGGCCCGGCGAATACTCTTCACCTTAATGATGTCTCTGGTAACAGTTATATCCAGAAGTTTTTCCGCGCCTTCACGCAAAATAGTTATAGTCACATCAGTACCAGGCTTGCCGCGTAATTTTTTCACTGCCTCAAGCAAGGTAATATCCCGGGTCAGCTCGCCTTCGATTTTAACGATGCGGTCATCCGCCTTTAAGCCGGCACGAAAGGCCGGGGTATCGTCAATAGGAGAAATAATCGTCAGCAGACCGTCTTTAATGGCGATTTCAATACCTAAGCCGCCAAACTCACCTTCGGTTTCCACTTTCACTTCTTTATAGGCCTGCGGATCCAAGAATTGACTGTAGGGATCCAGAGAGGACAGCATTCCTTTTAAGGCGCCGTAGATTAAATCCTTGTATTTGCTTTCTTCCACATATTCACTGCGAATTAAGGTCAGGGTATCGGTAAACAATTCAATATCTTCATAAAAGTCATCTGCAGCAGGTTGCGCCTGTTTAGCTTCAAGCTTTAACGGACCCAGGGTAAAGGGCTGTTTCTGCTCTTCGCTGATTACCGCGCGATTTTGAAAAATAAAGATTGCCCCGGACACAATTAAACAAAGGACAAGAATTCTCTTACGCATTAGTGCTCCTTTCTCAGCTTTTCTTTTAATATCTCATTGACCGCTCCAGGATTAGCCTGACCGCGGCTTTTCTTCATTACCTGGCCCACTAAAAATGTGGCGGCCTGAAGTTTTCCTTTAAGAAAGTCCGACACCGGTTTGGGATTTTCGGCAATTACCGCCTGAACAATCTGATTCAATTCGTTTGAATCGCTAATTTGCGCCAAGCCCTTTTGCTTGATAATCTCGCCGGCCTCTTTTTTTGTATCCAGCATCTGGGGCAACAGACCCTTGGCAATCTTACCGCTAATCAGGCCTTGATCAATTAACTGGAAAATAGCGATGAAACTCTTTGGCGTAAGTTTTAAATCCCGGGG
>JAFGCM010000060.1 GCA_016932635.1 Candidatus Omnitrophota bacterium | reverse complement strand
GGTTAGAGCAGCAGACTCATAATCTGTTGGTTCTAGGTTCGAATCCTAGTGGGCCCACCAGATTATTTACTACTTTAAGAGCGTCTGTTAGGATTCGAAGTGAGCTTGCGCCGACCAACGGGAGGAAAAGCCGAGCACCATGATGCCGAATGTAGAATCTTCGTAGAAGAAGTCCTTCGGCATGCCGATACTTCGGCATAGTGGTGCGAGGCGACAGCAAGCGAGTGGCCGACCTTTTGCGACGGTAGGAGCAAAAGGCGCCGAATCCCTGCCTGCCATGGATTAAGCAGGGCAGGCAGGCTAGTGGGCCCACCATAAGATTTGCCGGTGATTACTGCAAAGCAAATCTATACCTCATTCTAGCGAAAAAATTCCGCAGGAATTTTGAGCCGTTTAGAATGAGGTGCTACTTTAGGTGCTCGAAGTGAGGAAAAATGCAGACAATGCAGGAACAGATTAATAGCCTGGCAAAAATTCAAGAGATAGACTCTGGAATTTACAAGTTGCGGGAGCAAGCGCAGGCAAAACCGGCAGAAAAACTAGTCCTAGAGGAAAACTTTGCCCAAAGCAAGCAAGGCCTAAAGGCTAAAGAAGAGACGCTTAAGTCACTACAGCTTAAACGTAAAGAGCGCGAAATTGACCTGGAAACTAAAGAAAAGGAAATTAAGAAATATCAGGCCCAGCTGATGCAGGTCAAAACTAATAAGGAATACCTGTCCTTACAGAAAGAAATTGAAGGCCTTAAGGCCGATAATGCGGTCTTGGAAGATGAAATCCTGGAATTGATGGATAAGATAGATCAAGTTAAAGCTGAAATAGAGCAAGAAAGAGACAATTTAACTAGTGAAGAGAAGAGGCTCAAGGAAGATACAGCAAAAATTGATCAGGAAGTTAAAGCTATTCAGGAACAAATTTCCGGTTTGGAGAATCAACGCAACCAGTTGAGCGCCGATATTGATAAAACGCTGTTTACCCGATACGAAAGAGTGCTTAAGGCCAAGGGGGGCTTAGCCTTTGTCCCGATAATTGGCGAATCCTGCGGCGGCTGTCACCGGGTACTGCCTCCCCAAGTGATTAGTGAGGCGCAGATGAAGGATAAAATCATCACTTGTGAATTTTGCGCCTGCTTGTTATACTGGATGGGATAATTTATGCCGGAGAAGAAATACTTAGTTTTTATTGACGGGGCTTCCCGGGGCAATCCCGGAGATGCCGGTATCGGAATAATTATTCAGGACGCTCAGGGTGAAGTTTTGAGAAGTCTTTACAAATATATTGGCCAGACTACCAACAATGTTGCCGAATATACCGCGTTAATTTACGCATTGCAAGAGGCCCTGATCCTGGGCTTAAAAGACGTAGTGGTAAATTCCGATAGCGAGCTTTTGGTGAAACAATTAAACGGCGAATATAGAGTGAAGAACGATAATTTAAGGTCATTGTACGAACAATTTCTGCATCTAAAGAGCGGCTTTAATAAATTAGAACTTCGGCAGATTAAGCGCGAAGAAAACAAAGCAGCCGATGAGCTTGCTAATCAGGCGATTAATACAAGAATTGACAGCAGCCTGAAATCAGCATAAAATAATACCAGCTGACCAACAGACCAGCTGACCAACAAACTAAGAGGGTAGAGCAGATGGCCGCCGTCCCGAATTTTCGGGAGGGAGGAAAGTCCGAGCTCCACAGGGTAAGCGTAGTGGGTAACGCCCATCGCTTCGTTCTTTTTAGAGCGGAGTAGGATTATGCCGAATGGAGAATCTTCATAGAAGATTTTCTTCGGCATCCCGAAGTTATGCTTCTTTAGTGAAGCTGCATTCGGGAGAGCCACAGAGACGACGACTCAACTTGCCGTAAGGTAAGGAAGAGGGTGAAAAGAGGTAATCTCTACGCGGAGCAAGGTCGAATAGGGAAGGATGCCTGCGGGCCTGCCCGCCCTGCATTTTAATAGGCAGGCGGGCCTGCCCGCCTTGCATCTTAATAGGCAGGCGGGCTTTTATGGCAACGAGCTGACCCGGCTCGTCATAACTTTCGGGTTGACCGCTGATGATCCTGCCGGTAACGGCAGGGCTAGATGGATGGCCGTCAAATACAGAACTCGGCTTATAGCTCTATCCTCTTTAATAAGCACTGGCCTTATGGAGCACGTAAGTGCGACATAAGGCCATCTGCTTTAGATATTCTTCTTTAGTTTGTGCGAATTAAACCCTTGACATTTTACCGCGAACTTTCACTCAGTAGAAAATGTCAAGGGTCAAATTCGGCCCCAAACTTACGTTCGCTATCGCTCCATAAGTTTGGGCCTCATTTGATTGACAAATAGTCTGTACTTTCCCGCCTGACCCAGAAGATAGATTGGTTTGGGGTATTCCTGTTGTATCTGTTCAAATTCCCAAGTGTAGGTAATACAATAAACCTTGAACTGTTTTTGCGATAAAAGTCGATATAGATCCTGCTTATCTCCCAGAAGGTAATCCCGGGCTGAAGCGGGATTTTCTTCATAGGCTAAATTACGCTCGCGCTCAACTACAATTGTGCGCCGGCCCAGATAAAAGGGGAGGCTTTTTAGAAAACAGCGGTAATTGACCACTTTATCTTCAGGCTTTAAGTCCTGTTTTATCTGAAGCGCCAAGGCCTTGATTGACTTGCTGGTGCTCGCCTCTATTTTAGGCAACACCGTTATTGTAACCAGAAAGAAAGACATTGCCGCTAAGGCAATGCTTAAAAAAAGAACCCGGGGTTTCTTAAGTTTAAAGTAAAATAGACTGCCGGACATTCCCATAATCAATATTATGGTAATGGCTGTAATATTTGCCCTGATGGGCTGAAGATTAAGTTTTTCCACAAAACCCAGCGTTAAAAAAACAATTGTCGCCACCGTCAAAATCCCCAGAGTAGAGAAAAAGATATAGTAAGATACCGCAAAGACTTTTTCGGAAAGTATTTTTAAGTCATTAAAGAGCTCATCCCATAAGCGCCCGACAATAATTGCCAAGGCCGGCAACAGCGGCAGGATATAAGGCACTAATTTTTTGCCAATACAAGAGAAGAAAATAAAAGGCAGTATAAACCAGAGGAAAAGCAGGAGCGTATGTTGAGCATTTTGATCAGTAAAACCGCCTTTAAAGGAAAGATATTTTTTCAGGGCGGGAACTAAGAAAAATACCCAAGGGGAAAATAAACCGATTAAGATCGGAATAAAGAAATAAAACCGTTCTCGATCATGGTGCAGGACTATTCTGCCGATGGTTTGCTGAAAGAACCAATCGTTAAGCAACCCTTGATTATTAACAATCTGATAGATAAACCAGGGTAGGCCAATCAGGGCAAATAACAGCACGCCTCGGCCCAGCTGCATTTTTTTAATCAGCGACAATTGTTTGGTCAAGATAAGATAGGCCAGAATAGGCAATAAGGTCAGGACAAATATCACCGGACCCTTGGTCATAAAGCCTAGGGCCAGGCAAAGATAAAAGAAAAGGTAGCTTCTGCGGACAAAAAATAGATAAGCACAAAGGACAAAGAAGGTAAAAACCATATCTGTAGAGAGTATTCGGCCGATGGCGGGATAGCCCAGAGAGCTGATCAGGATTAGCCCCGAGAGAAACCCGGCGCGCCGGTTGAATAAATGCTCACCCAGCGAGAAGGTAACCAAAACCCCAGCCAGCGCCAGGATAACTATCGGCAGGTGGCCGGCAAATTCATTCTGCCCGAAAAGCTTAAACGATCCGCCGATCAGCCAGTAAGCAATCGGCGGTTTATCAAAATGTTTCAGGTAGTTGACCCGGGGCGTAAGCCAGTCGCCGGATGCGAGCATTTCCCGGGAAATCTCAGCGTACCTACCTTCGTCGGGTTCCCAGAAACTTCTTTGACCCAGGTTAAAGAAAAGCGCTACCAGACAAAAAACTATCAAAATCAGGCGCATTGTTAAGGGTTAAGCCTTTCTTTTCTATAGATCAGAATAAGATTGCGCAAATAAATCAGCGAACCTAAGCCTTGACCCAGGATGAAGACAATATCTTTTCTGTAGATCGAATAGGCCAAAAGCAAAAGGCTCCCGGCAATGCTGAAGTACCAGAAAGATATAGGAATGGTGCTTTCTCCTTTTTTTTCCGAGGCGATCCATTGCACAAAAAAGCGTAAGAAAAAAAGCAGCTGCGCAAATAATCCCCAGATAATCCAGAAATTCATTTGATCACCTCCATTTGGTAATCTAAATTGCGCTTTTTCATCCAGGAAACAAATAATAGGTCTAAAAAAGAGTGCCCCAGCCGGTTGCGGATATTATATTTAGAACGGCCGAAGCGGCGGGGAAAATGCTTAACCTCTATTTCAGTCACGCTGGCCCCCTGCATCTTGAGCAAAGTCGGCAGAAAGCGGTGCATCCCTTTATACATTTTAAGCTCGGCTAAAAAACTCTTCTTAAAGGCCTTCAAGGAACAGCCGGTATCTTTAATATTTTCACCACTGATCTTATTGCGCACGCCATTGGCTATTTTTGTAGAGATTAATTTTAGCCAGGGATCGCTTCTGTTTTTGCGCCAGCCGCAGACTACGTCATATTTGGTCAGTTTTTCCAACAGTCGTGCGATATCTCGGGGGTCATACTGCAAATCGGCATCCAGTGTCACCACAAATTCTCCCTGTGCCAATTTAAAGCCGGCAGCAAAGGCAGCGCTTTGGCCTGAATTCTTGATAAACCTAACAATGCGCAGCTGGGGGTACTGGGCCGATAACTCCTTAAGCACCGCCAGGCTGTTATCGCGACTGGCATCATCAACGGCAATGATTTCAAACGGCCGGCCCAAGCTATTGATTGCCGAAGTAATCCCTGAAAGTAACAGCGGAAGATTCTGCTCTTCGTTGTAAACAGGTATAATTATAGAGACTTGCGGTTTAATCACGATTGACCCCTTGTATTGAGCCATCATCATAACATAAAAGCCATTGCCAAGTCAATTAAATAACAGTTGTATTTTTCTTAAGTTTATGCTATACTTTCTACCTGGCAAATTCTGCTTAATCAGGCGGAAGCCAAACCGATGGAAGGAGAAAGGCACAATGACTTTGGTTAAAGATAAGAAAGTAAAAGTAATCAGTGATTTCAGGGTGCACGAAAGAGATACCGGCTCCGCAGCGGTCCAGATCGCTCTTCTGACCGAAAGAATTAATCTGCTCAGCGAGCACTTTAAGCTGCATAAAAAGGACCACCATTCCAGGCGCGGACTTTTGCATTTAGTCAATCATCGCCGCAAGCTCTTGGAATATCTGCGCAAAGAAAATAAAGAACAATATGAACAATTAATCAAGAAACTTAAACTGAGAAAGTAAAGGCAGGATAATGTCAGAAAAGATAGAATTAAAATTAGGACAGGAAAACTTAATTATTGAAACCGGGGAAGTGGCCAAGCAGGCCGATGGCGCGGTTACCGTTACCTACGCAGGCACGGTAGTCTTAGTTACTGCGGTAATCTCTGATCAGCCCAAAAAGGATGCTGACTTTTTTCCTTTGTTTGTAGAATATCAAGAGAAGACCTATGCCGCCGGCCGGATTCCCGGAGGATTTTTTAAACGCGAAGGGCGGCCTTCGGAAAAAGAGATTTTAAGCGCCCGGATGATTGACCGGCCGATCCGGCCGTTATTTGTGAAAAATATCTACAACGAAGTGCAGGTGATGGCGATTGTGCTCTCATCAGACGGCGAAAATGACCCGGATGTATTGGCTATGGTGGGCGCATCGGCGGCGCTCGTGTTGGCTAATATTCCCTTTGGCGCAGAGCCGCCTTTTACTACTCCCGTTGGCGCTGTGCGTGTAGGTAAAATCGGCGAGCAATTTGTGATTAATCCCACCTATGCCCAATTAGATGAGAGCAGCCTGGATTTAGTTATTGCCGCTACCGGGGAGGGTGTGGTGATGCTGGAAGCCGGAGCAAATGAGGTAGCCGAAGATGTTATTGTTGCGGCGATTAGTTTCGCTCAACAGAAACTGAATGAAATTATTGAGCTGCAAAAGCAGCTGCAGCAAAAGGTGAAACCGCACTCAACACGTTCCCCGCGGCAATTAGAGCTGAAGCCGCTGGCCGAAGAATTATTACAGGAGGTCAGGAAACTTGCCTTAAGCGAAATCGAACAAATTTTTCAGATCTCTAATAAAGAAAAAAGATTAGAAAAGACAGCTTTGGTAACTAAGCGCTTAATTGAACAGCTGAATGCCGAAGACGGTGTTTACAGCGAGCAAGAAATAGAAAACGCTTTAAACGAAGTCATCAAGCAACAGGTGCGCAAGCTGGTCATTGAAAAAAAGCTGCGCATCGGCCAGCGCCGCTACGATGAAATCCGCCCGATTAGCTCTAAGGTGGGGGTGCTGCCCCGGACTCACGGCTCCGGTCTATTTACCCGCGGCGAAACCCAGAGCCTTTCGGTCACTACTTTAGGCAGCCGCTCGGATGAACAGATGGTCGAGGCCTTAGAAGGAGAGATGTTTAAGAATTTTATGCTGCATTATAGTTTTCCCCCTTTTAGCGTAGGCGAGATTCGTCCGATTCGCGGTCCAGGCCGGCGGGAGATCGGCCATGGCGCCTTAGCCGAGCGGGCGCTCAAGCCCGTGATGCCGGCTAAAGATGATTTTCCCTATACTGTGCGGGTGGTTTCGGAGATTTTAGAGTCCAACGGCTCATCCAGCATGGCCACTGTCTGCGCCGGGACCTTAGCCCTGATGGATGCCGGTGTTCCGATTAAAGCTCCGGTTTCCGGCATTGCTATGGGGCTGATTAAAGAAGGTGAGCAGTTAGCCATCCTGACGGATATTTTAGGACTGGAAGACCATTTTGGCGATTCTGATTTTAAGGTTACAGGAACAGAGGCCGGCATTACGGCTATTCAGGTTGATGTCAAGAATGTGGGAATTGATGCGGAAATAATTCGTCAGATCTTAAGCGCAGCCAGGAAAGCCCGTCTGGCTATTCTTCAACAGATGACTCAGGCCATCCAAAAACCCAGGACCAGTGTCTCTAAATACGCGCCGAAGATTCAAGTCACCAGGATCGATACCACCAAAATCGGTGATGTCATTGGTCCGGGCGGAAAAACTATCCGTAAGATTATCCAGCAGACCGGGGCTACGATTGATATTGATGATGACGGGCGGGTGGTAGTTTGTTCGCCCGATCAAAAGGCCCTGGATGCCGCTATGGATTATATTAAAGGCTTAACTGAAGAGCCGGAAGTAGGTAAAATTTATCAGGCCAAGGTAAAAAAAATTACCAATTTCGGCGCCTTCTGTGAGTTTCTGCCGAACAAAGACGGCCTGGTGCATGTTTCGGAACTCTCCGATAAGTTTGTCAAGAATGTGGAAGATGTCCTGGAGCTTGATCAGATAGTCACGGTCAAGCTGATTGCCATTGATGAGCAAGGTCGGGTTAATTTAAGCATTAAACAGGCGAATAAAAAAGAATAATGAACCTGTCGCTGTTCAATAAGATTAAGGCCTGTGTTCTAATCGCTTGCGCAATTTTCATCTTCTTGAGTCTGATTGCCTACCATTCCAATGATACGGCCTTTCGTTCTTCTGCGCCGAATATCCCAGTCAAAAATGTTACCGGCATTGTCGGGGCATATCTTTCGGAGGGTTTATTCTTTTCTTTCGGTTGGGCCGCTTACGCCTTGTGTCTGTTGATACTAATCTGGGCCTGGGCGCGTTTTTTGGATAAACCGGCGCCGAAAATAGCAGTCAAGATTTTAGGAACAGCGGTGTTACTGCTATCTTTAACGGTGCTGTTTTCCTTATTGAGCCCTGGAGAGGAGGAGCTGACCTTCCAGAGAGCCGGGATTTCCGGTATCATCATCGCCGACTTTTTATTAAAATATTTTGGCCGGGCCGGCGCCTTAATCATTGCTATTGGCCTAGCAAGCCTTTCCTCTTTTGTGGCCACCGAATTTATGCTGTTTCCATTTTTAAAATGGTTGACCCAGGCCTTGTTGGCCCTGAAGAAACGCCCGAGTTTTAAGCAAAGGCCGGTTTCAGCGATCAAGATTACGAGGCCTGCTGTAAAAATAGAAAGACCTCAAGCACCCGAACCAGTCCGCTTTAAAAGGCCTGAACCTGATTTACCTAAGCCCAGGATCATCAAAGCTCCGGCTGAGAAAAAACCGGCTTTAGCGAAGCTAACCCAACCCAAAGAAACTTACGCCGATTATAAGCTGCCGACGCTGGATTTATTGGATTCGCCTCCGCCTATTGAAGAAAGAAAGATTAAGGACGATTTGGAGGCCAATTCCCATATCCTAGAGGCTACACTGCGTGATTTTAGCGTGGAGACCAGGGTAACGCAGGTCAGCCCGGGTCCGGTGATTACCCGCTATGAGCTTGAGCCCGCACCTGGCGTCAAGGTACATCGGATTGTCGAGTTAAGCGACGATATTGCCCTGGCGATGAAGGCGCACAGCGTGCGCATCGTCGCTCCCATTCCGGGAAAATCCCGAGTTGGCGTCGAGGTGCCGAACAGCCAAAGTGCGATTGTCTATTTGAGAGAAATCTTAGCCTCAAATGAATTCCAACACGCCTCATCCAAGCTGACCTTAGCCATTGGCAAAGATATTTCCGGTGAGGCCATAGTTACCGATTTGTCAGATATGCCGCATCTTTTGATCGCCGGCACTACCGGTTCGGGAAAGACTGTTTGCGTAAACAGTATTATTACGAGCCTGTTGTTTAACGCCTCTCCCGATGAAATAAAATTTTTGATGGTTGATCCTAAGATGGTCGAGCTCGCGATGTTCAACGGATTACCGCATCTACTTTGCCCGGTGCTCACTGACGCCAAGAAGGTTTCTTTGGCCTTGGATTGGGTGGTCAATGAGATGGAAAGGCGCTTTCAGCTGTTATCCAAAATGGGCGCCCGGAACATTGACATCTATAATGAAAAGGTAACGCAAGCCGAAGCAAAAGAAGAGTTAGAAAAAATGCCCTATTTAATTGTGATTATCGATGAATTGGCCGATTTGATGGTAGTGGCTTCCCAACAGGTAGAAAATGCCATTACCCGTTTAGCCCAGCTTTCTCGTGCGGTGGGCATTCATCTGATCCTGGCTACGCAACGGCCATCGGTTGATGTAATTACCGGAGTGATTAAGGCCAATTTTCCGGCGCGGATTTCTTTTCGCGTGGCCTCTAAAGTAGATTCGCGCACTGTCCTGGATATGAACGGCGCGGATAAGCTTTTGGGC
>JAFGCM010000004.1 GCA_016932635.1 Candidatus Omnitrophota bacterium | reverse complement strand
CCTTAATATAAATGGCGTCCAGGTGACTATTTCTATTTACTCACCAGGAAATCCTTGGGTTTATGCTCCCCCAGGTACCCAGGTGGTCCAGGCCAGAGTAGATTATTGATTATAGTATAGAGTTAAGGATTAAATAATGCCCTACACCGAAGGCGGTGTGGGGTTTTTATTTGGGGTAAAATAATTGAAAAAAACACTTGACAGGGTAAATTTTTTATGGTATATGTAATTATACATAAGTTTAAGTAAGTTCATATGAGTAAGGGAGGCCTTTATGAGCAGGCTGATGGATGTAGATGAATTAGCCGCTTATCTCAAATTACAGAAGCAGACTATCTATAATTGGCTGCATGCCAAGAAGATTTCCGGGATTAAGGTGGGTCATGTCTGGCGATTTGATAAAAGGGCGATTGATGCTTGGCTGCGTTCTCAAATCAGGGAAGCGGATGTAAAAGAAGAGAAAAAGGTAAAATGAGAGCAAAAATGGGCACCTTTAGTTTACAAAAAACAACCGGTATCTATGTGGGGGCAAAAGAGGTCTATGCCGCCCAATTAAAGTGGTCGCTGTTTGGCCCGCAGTTGGTTAAATTCGCTAGGGCCGAGATTCAGACCGCTACTCCCGCAGATGATTCAGCCCAGAAACAAGCGATAGTGCAGGCCTTAAGAAGGCTGGTGCGGGAAAATAATATTTCCACCAAAAAGGTGATGATTGCCTTTTCCGGCCAGGATGTCCTGATTAGGTATTTTCAGATGCCCAGGATCCCCAGGTCGGAATGGGAAACAGCGATAAAATTCGAGGCCAAAAAATATATTCCTTTTAAAATAGAAGAGCTGATGTGGGACTTCCATGTAGTTTTGCCTAAAGCTAAAGCCGCTAAGATGGATGTGACCTTCTTAGCCGTAAAAACAGAAGTTGCTAAAAGGAACCTCGCGCTGTTTGAGCAGGCCGGAGTTAAACCTGCAATAATTGAGCCGGCGCCGTTTAGTTTATTAAGGCTTTTTGCCGCTGGCAAACAATTGGCTAAAGATAAACCCACGGCAATCGTAGATGTAGATTATGGCATAGCTGATATTAATATCGTCAAGGGCCGCAGCTGTTACCTGACGCGCGATGTCTCTTTGCCGACACAGGAAGAAAATATCTACGAAAATTTACTTAATGAGATCCGGATGTCGATGGATTACTATGAAAAACTTTTTCCCACCCAGGTGATCGGTAAAATTTTGCTTTGCGGTGAGGCCGATACCAAGGATTGGGACAAGAGCTTAGCGCAAGATTTAAAAATACCGGTAGAAAAGGCAGACTTAGCCTCGGCCGTTAAGATTAAGCGGACTTTACCGCCTTTAAGTTTGGCTGTGGCTGTGGGATTGGGCTTACGCGGTTTGGTTAAAGGCGTAGCCGAAGTCAATCTGGGCCAGGTCCGGGAAGTCAAGACCAAACTTACAGTGGGTAGAGAAATCTCAGGCATCAGTCCCTTACTCCGGGGCGCTGTTATTCGGGCCGGTATCTTATCCTTTATTGGTCTTTTAGCTTTGTATCTGGTGATGTCTCAAGCAATAGGCCAGGAGAATAAGCGCTTGCAGGAAGTAATTTTACAGCGTCCTAAAATAAACTTGCCCGTTGAATCTTTTTCTTATGCAAGCTTAGAAGAGCTCAAGAACGAGCTAAGCAACAAAGTCGCTTTCTTAAATTCAATTATCGATCAGAGGATTTACTGGACCGACAAATTTAGCGAGATACCCAAGATCATTTTACCCGGGGTCTGGTTTACAGAATTGAATATCAAAGAGGATGCCGGCCAGGCCGCGCCCTTAAGATCGCTCTTGATCAGAGGGGTAGCCTACCATGAAGACCCGGTTCAGGAAATCGGCATCGTGACCAAGTTTGTCTCGGCGCTTAAAGAAAGCAAAACCTTTTCCCGGGGCTTCAGCGAAATCAAGCTCGATTCAATGGCCTCCGGTGATTTTAAAGGTTTACCTGTAAAGAATTTTGTTATTTCCTGTTCGGTAAAATAAACATTATATTATGAGGAAAGAAATAAAAAATGGATCTGACTAAAAGAACGGATTTGCTTGTTTTCCTGCTGATTCTTATTTTGGCGGGTTTATTTGGATATCATGGGTTATATCAGTCTGGCCTGAATAATATTAACTCGATCAAGGCACAGATAGAAGAAGAAAAAAGGAAAAATGAAATTTTAGTTGAAATCGGCAGATTAGATGAGCAAATTCAGAAATACGAAAATAGGACTTTTGCCACGCCGGAGATTACGCCGCTTTTAGATAAAATTTCCGCCTTGACTAAAAAACTCGATCTGGCAATAGAGACCTTTAATCCGCAGAACCCTGTCTATAAAACACAATATATTGAGCTGCCGATTAAGGTGCCCTTAAGATGCGATTATCACGAGCTTGGCCAATTACTTAGTCTCATTGAAAATAGCGAGGAATTTATTTGGGTAAAAGAGCTGAAGATGCAGAAGCCTACTGTGGTTGACCCTAAAGAAAAAAGAGCTCCCCAGATAGAATTAACCCTAAGCGGAATTTGTTTAAAAAAATGAAAAAAAATATCATCAAGAAATCTTTTTTTTACTTGGGACTTTTGGCCGCCCTATCTTTATTTATTTCTTCTTCTTTAGTTAGGGCTCAATCAGCCCAGCCGCAGGTAAAATATACTGCCCGGGATTTGCGTGATCCTTTCTTGAGTATCTTTGAGATGCAAAAGCTCTCGGATCAGCCGGCGGTGGGCGAGGCGATTTCGCACCTGAAGGTTCAGGGGATGATTTGGGGCGCAAAAATGCCCCAGGCCATTATCAATGATACGGTAGTCAGGGTAGGTGAGATTGTCGGCGGAGCTGAGATTTTAGAGATTCGCAAAGAAGGTATTTACGTTCTATATCAGGGTAAACAATATATTTTAAGGCCAACTATTGAAGGAGGGGGAAGATGAGGAAAATCAAGAAGAAAAAACTCGTTTTATTTACCGGCTTAACTACATTCTTATTGTTCTTTGCTTTCAGTGAAGTGCAGTCCGCGGACTGGGGCCAGGAAAAATTACAGCTTGTCTCTGCCCAGTTAACCGAGGCCCAAGCGATTAGCCCGCTAATTTCGATGGATTTTCAAGACGCTGACTTAAAAGACGTCTTGAAGGTATTTTCCCAGCAGGCCGGTTTAAACTTTATCGCCAGCGAAAATATCAAAGACCGCAAGGTGACACTTTATCTGGACCGGGTAACGGTCCAGGACGCCTTAGATACGATTATGAGCGCCAATAACTTAACCTATGAGCAGGAAAGGGAAAGCTCTATCTTTATAGTCAAGGAATTAGGCCGGCCCGAGGTAGAAACTGTCACCAAGATTTTTCCCCTGCAATATGCCCGGGTAATAGGCACTGAATTGACTGATGAAGGCAAGAAGAAAAAAGAGACCACAAAAATCGGTATCCGCGATGTAATTGAGGAATTGCTGACCAAAAACGGCAACGTAATTGAAGATGGGCGCACCAATAGCTTAGTGATTACCGATGTGCCCAGCCAGTTTGTTAAAATTGAGCAGGCGATCAAAGAGCTGGATGTCAAGCTTCCCCAGGTGATGATTGAGGCCGAGGTGGTAGAAGCTTCTTTAGAAACCGTTGATAAATTAGGTATAGCCTGGGGCACTTCCTCTGATGGATACTTTGTTACTGGCGCCGGCTCAGCACGCACCACAACCTGGCCATTCCTCGAAAAAGGCGAAGGCGTTGGCACGGCGGGCAATGTTTCTGGGCTGACTATGGGGTATCTTTCTATGACGAACTTAGGTGGGACCTTGGCAATGTTAGCTAAAGATACTGATACCAAGATTTTAGCCCGGCCCAGGATTCTCACTTTAAATAATGAAACCGCTGAAATAAACATTAGGGCTAATACTGCAGTTTCCTCCGGGACAACGCAAATCAGTGCAGAAGGAGGTATTGCTACTTCTACTATAACTATAGAAAGATTTGAGACCGGGGTGTCACTGATGGTTACTCCCCAAATCAATAAAGCCGGTGAAATTACTATGTCCATTGAGCCATCAGTAATTACTACCAAGGCCTCATCAGTTTTAGGTAGTAGTGTTTCCGATCCACAAGAACGCAGCGCCAGGACTACTGTTTCCATTCGTGATGGAGAAACGGTGGTGATTGGCGGGTTAATTAACACCGAAGATAGTAAAATTAACCGCAAGGTTCCTTTCTTGGGCGATATTCCTTTATTAGGTAATGTCTTTCGCAAACAAGATGATAGCTCCACAGATAAGGAGCTGATTATTTTTATTACTCCGCATTTGGTTAAGGACGGCTCGGAAACACCGGGACTGGCCTTAGAAAAAAGCGCGCCTTGGGAATACGAACGCTTAGGCTTAAAAGAAGAGGCGATGGAGAGGCTGCTTGACCGCATTGAGGAATAATTCCGATGGCCCTGCGCAAATCACGCTTGAAATTAGGCGAGCTGTTAGTTAAAGAAGGCCTAATCACTAATGAGCAGCTTGAGAAGGCGATTGCAGTTCAGAAGCAGGAAGGAAAAAGAATCGGCGAGGTGTTAGTCAGGCTGGGCCTGGTGACCGAAAAGGATATTGTGGTCACCTTGGGCAAACAGCTGAACATCCCTTACGCCTCCTTAGCCAAAGGCCTGCTTGAGCCCGACCCTAATCAGGATTTAGAGAAGTTAGTTCCGGAAAGCTTTGCCCGCCAGTATTGCTTGATTCCCATCTCCCGTAATTTAAATTCCTTAACGGTAGCCTTTTCCGATCCCCTGGATGTCCTGATGATTGATAATCTCAAAAAAATGACCGGATGCGACGTCAACCCCATTGTCGCCTCGGAAAGCGACATTGCCCAGGCCATCGATAAGTTTTACGGCGAGAAAAATTTGCTGAAAGAGGCTATCTCCAAATCATATGACGAAGAGCAGGAGGTAGCAGGTATAACCGAAATTGTTGAAGAAGAATCCTTAAGCTTAGATGCCTTAATTGCCAAGGCCGAGGAGGCCCCGGTAGTTAAACTGGTAGATTTGATTTTACGCCAGGCGATTAAGGATCGGGCCAGCGATATTCATATTGAGCCATTTAAGGAAAGAATCAGTATCCGCTGCCGCATTGACGGGGTGCTTTATGAGATTCCTCCTCCGGCGCGGCACCTGCTTTTAGCCATTGTCTCGCGGATCAAGATATTAGCCAGATTAGATATTGCCGAAAAGCGTCTGCCGCAGGACGGCGCCTTTATCGTCAAGGTAGAAAACAAGATTATTGACTTAAGGGTTTCTACCATTCCCACTGTGCATGGCGAGAAGGTGGTCTTGAGAATCTTGGATAAAAGTCAGGTCCCCTTAGACTTGAGCCAGTTGGGTTTTGAAACAAAGGATTTGGAAAATTATCGCCAGGCTATCCAGAGCCCCTGGGGATTAGTTTTTCTTACCGGGCCGACCGGTTGCGGTAAGTCCACCACCCTATATGCTTCGCTGAACGAAATTAAAAGTCCGCATAAGAACCTGTTGAGTATCGAAGACCCGGTGGAATATCGCCTGGATGGCATCAATCAGGTTCAGGTCAAACCCGAGATTGGCCTTTCCTTTGCCAACGGTCTGCGCGCCTTTTTAAGGCAGGATCCCAATATCATTATGGTGGGTGAAGTCAGGGACTTGGAGACTTCGCAGATTTGTATTCGGGCTGCCCTGACCGGGCACCTGGTATTAAGCACGCTGCATACCAACGATGCGCCCACCGCCGTGAGCCGTTTAATGGACATTGGCGTTGCCCCTTACTTGATTTCACCGTCATTAATTCTGGTGGGGGCGCAGCGCCTGGTGCGTAAGCTTTGTCCTGAATGCAAAGAGGCCTACGAGCCTACTCAAGAGGCCTTAGGCAAAGTGAAATTAAATGCCGATTTAATCTATCGGCCGCGCGGCTGCGACTATTGCAATCAGACCGGCTATCGCGGAAGAAGCGCTATTTTTGAGATAATGTTGAGCAATGAGCGTCTGAAAGAAGCTATTTCGCGCGGGGCTAATTATCAACAGCTTAGAGAAATAGCCCGCGAAACCGGAATGAAGACCTTATACGAAAATGGCTTAAAGAAGGTTGAGCAGGGTATAACAAGTTTAGAAGAGGCCTTAAGCGTAACCTTAATTGGAGAAGCCTAACTTAAAAACCTCAAAACCGCGGATTATCTTAGGTGCAGGATTAGCTGGGCTAAGCGCAGCTTTTTTTTTGCAAAAAGGTTATCAAATCTTTGAGCAGGAACCCCAGATAGGAGGCCTCTGCCGCTCACGCTGCATCGATGGCTATACCTTTGATTATGACGGACACCTGCTGCATTTTAGAAATAAGTTTAGCAAAAATTTAGTCAGACAGCTGTTAGGAGATAACCTGCGGTGTTTGCGGAGAAATTCCGGGGTTAGTCTTTTGGGTTGTGAGCTTAGTTATCCCTTTCAAGCCCATCTATTCGGCTTACCAGCAAAAGTAATCCAAGAATGTATTTCCGGTTTTATTCAGGCCCAGCTTAAGAAAGATAGGAAGCTTAAGCCAAAGGCAAACTTTCAGGACTGGGCGCTGGATAGCTTTGGGCCGGGAATGGCTAAGTATTTTATCCTGCCCTATAATCGCAAATTTTGGAACATTCCTTTGCAAAACCTTACCCCCCAATGGGTGAATGACTATATTCCCGTACCCGCAATTAACGATGTCTTGCGGGGCGCCGTAGCTCAAAGTAAAAAGCTAATCGGCTACAATGCCCGCTTTTGGTATCCCCGCCGGGGAGGAATAGACGGGCTGATTTCTGCTTTTAAAGATCAGCTCTCTTGTGATATCGAGATGCGCCATCAAGCCGTCGAGATCGACTTAGCTAAAAAAAGCGTCCGGTTCAGTAATGGCCGGGGAGTAAAATTTAATCAACTGATTTCCACAATTCCCTTGCCAGAAATGCTTCAGCTT
>JAFGCM010000059.1 GCA_016932635.1 Candidatus Omnitrophota bacterium | reverse complement strand
TCGGATGTAAATCCTGCGAGACAGCTTGCGCAGTTGAACATTCCAGCTCCAAAGATATTTATTCAGCAATTAAAGAAAGGCCTCTGCCTAAAAAAAGGGTCAGGGCCGAGAATGTGGGCAAAAAAGTTATTTCTCTGCATTGCCAGCACTGCGAGGATGCGCCTTGTGTTTTAGCCTGTATGAGCGGGGCGCTGACCAAAGACGAAAAAACCGGCGCCACCTTACACAATAAAGATAAATGCGTGGGTTGCTGGATGTGCGTGATGAGTTGTCCCTTTGGAGCGATTATCCAGGATGTAGAAAGTCACATTGCCGTCAAATGCGACCTTTGTCCCGATAGAGAAGATTTTACCTGTGTGCTGGCTTGTCCGAGCGGCGCCTTGTTTGTAGGTACAGAAGAACAATTTAAGAAGAAATTAAAACAAAAAGTAAAACCATGAATGACCTAATCATCGGCGGCAGCGCCGCCGGGGTCTCGGCAGCCGAGATTTTAAGAAAATTTGACCAGAAATCAAAAATTACTTTAATTTCCGATGAACGATTTGCGCTTTATTCCCGTTGCCTGTTGACCTATCTGATTGCCGGCTCAATTGGCGAGGAAAAGCTTTATTTTAAAGACCAGGATTTTTATCAAAAAAATAATATCCAGACTTATCTGGGCAAACGCGCACAAGCTATAGATAGCAAAGCACAAAAGGTTGTTCTTCAAGACGACACCAAGATTAGTTATGACCGGCTGTTGCTTGCTACCGGCGCTCAAGCTAAATTGATTGATGTTGGGGGCGTAGAAAAGCAAGGTGTGTTTACCGTTAGAAAAATTGATGATGCCCGGGCAATTATAGCTGCCTTGGATCAGGTGAAAGAAATTGTAGTCTTGGGCGGCGGGCTGATTGGTCTGCGCGACGCCTATGCGCTGGCCTTACGCAAGAAAAAAGTGACTGTACTCGTGAAAAGCGCTCAAGTTTTGTCGCAGATGGTAGATCTGCAGGCTGCCGGCATTATCGCCCAGAGATTAGCAGAAAATGGAATTAAGATTATGACCGGAGTAGCCGCGAAAGAAATCTTGGGCCAGGGCTCTGTAGAGGGTGTGCTTTTAGATAGCGGCGAGCGCATTAGCGCGCAAATGGTGATTATCGGAAAAGGCGTTGTGCCCAACAGCGATTTGGCTAGCTTCTGTGGACTGGAAGTTAAAGCAGGTATTGTGACCGATGAATTTTTACGCAGCTCTTCTGAAAATATCTTTGCCGCCGGAGATGTAGCGGAAACTGTTGATATCGCCCGGGGCGATACAAGAATTAACGCCCTCTGGCCCTGTGCGGTTGAGCAGGGGCAAATTGCCGCCTTGAATATGCTGGGTAGAAAAGTAGCCTATGCGGGCTCGCTATCGATGAATTCAGTGGATTTCTTTGGCCTGGGCTGTATCTCCATAGGAATAACTAAGCCCAAAGAGAAAGATTACGAAATTCTTACTAAGCGCCAAGACGAAAGATACAAAAAGTTTGTGCTTAAAAATAATAGAATCGTTGGCCTGGTGCTCGTGGGTGACATTCAAGCCGCCGGAATAGTCAACCCTTTAATTAGAAATAAAGTGGACATCTCATCGATTAAAGATCTTTTACTCGAAGATAATTTTAATTACGCCAAAATTTTACCGTTAGTTGTCAAATATCAGGATTGTTTTCGCAAACCCGAATATCAGGATACGATAATCTCATTTTAATAATAATTAAGGAGTGGTAGATGTCTAAGATAGTGGCTCAAGCTGCAATCCGCGGGGCCAGAAAGTTGGCTCAACAGGCGGAGCAATTTTTAAACAAGGCCATTCAGGAAAAAGGAAAAGACACAAAAGTTGGGTTTCCCGAGACGGCCTTTTATCTTCCCATGGCCTATGCCCTATTAGGGCAAGAAGTAAAGACCTTAGAGCAGATGCGGCCTGTTCTTAATGAGATAAAATCATTGCTGCATGATGAGCCCAGTGAAAAACTTTGGCTGCCTTATTTAGGCGATGCCTTAGATTCTGGGATCGCGGCGCTTTTGGCAGAAGAATTAATTGTAGCCTTGCGCTACCTGTATGGTCAGGAGCCGCAACCTGATTGTAACGGTTTCTTCTCGGACACCATTTTAAGGAGTCTGGGTATTCAATTGGTGGACGGGCGGATGCCTGGTTTTGCCGCTATTTTAGGCGCAGCTCCCAATAATCAGACGGCGGTAGAGCTGGTGCGCGAGTTTCAAAAACGCAATATCCTAACTTTCGTTGGTTCATCCAGCAATGGAAAAAGCATTATTGACCAGCTCAAAGAAGAAAAGGTGGAAATGGGCTGGGATACTTATATTGTTCCTTACGGAAGGGATACGATTACCGGAATTTATCCCCTGCACTGGGCCATTCGCGGGGCGCTGACGTTCGGCGGGCACAAAAAAGGCGAGGCCTTAAAGTGTCTTAAGTATTGTAAAGATAGGGTATTTGCCTTTGGTCTGGCCTTGGGCGAGCTCGACGATATTAAGTATGCCACCGGCGCCGGGGCGATTAACATGGGCTTTCCGGTGATTGCCGATACGGATATTCCGGAAATTCGACCCACAGGAATTTGCACCTACGAACATCTGGTTAAAGAAAAAGATTATAAAAAAATCGTTCCCGTATGTATTGAAGTCAGAGGTGTTAAGGTTAAGGTTTCGGAGATTCCCATTCCGGTGTCTTATTCCGCGGCCTTTGAAGGAGAGCGCGTAAGAAAGGAACAGATGTATGTGCAGTTTGGCGGCAAATATACTACTGCTTTTGAATATGTACGCAGCAAAAAGTTAGACCAAGTTGAGGATGGCAAGATTGAGATGATTGGTCCGGAGATAGACGATGTTAAAGAGGGCCAGGCCCTGCCGTTAGGAATTTTAGTTGAAGTGGCCGGGCGCAAGATGCAAAAGGAGTTTGAGCCGATTTTAGAGCGGCAGATCCACTCATTCTTAAATGAGGCGATGGGTGTGTTTCATATGGGCCAGCGTGATATGTGCTGGATGAGGATTTCTAAGGATGCCCAGAAGAAAGGTTTCCAGATCAAACACTTTGGGACAATTTTACATGCCAGGCTGCACGATACTTTTGGGGCCATTGTCGATAAGGCCCAAGTGACGATTTATACCAAACAAGAAGATGTGGAAAAACACATTGTTGAGGCTAAACAGGCTTACGAAGAGCGCGACGCCCGGATGGCCGGCATGACTGATGAAAGCGTAGATGAATTTTACTCGTGTACTTTGTGTGTTCCTAAAGGCGAATTAATAGTCTTAGCTGATGGTTCATTTGATAGGATAGAGAATGTTATTGAGACTGTTGCAGAAAAGCAAGAACTTGATGTGTTATCCTTTGAAAATCCCCTTCTTGCAAAACGGCCCATTGGAGAATTATTTGTCCATCCGGCTCCAAAAAAATTAGCGCATATAACCACTACCAATAACAATTTAATCAGACTAACTGCAAACCATAAGGTTTTGGTGGATAGGCTTGAAGGTTTAACTTGGGTTGAAGCGGGTAACTTAAGGAAGAGTGACCGCCTTTTATCTCCGCGCACAACGGATTCTCATAACGGCCATTGCAATGGCAAGCCAATATATTTGATAGATATTTTGTCTGACGAGATAAAGGTTTTCGATAATCGGTTTTTATTACGATTAAAAAGAGCTGTATTGGAAAAGTACGGTGGACTTAGCCGCGCAGCCAAAAGGTTTGGAATTAATTATCAGAGACTTTATTCTGCCTTTTATTTTCCCAAAGGAGTTGAATATCGTCTTGGCTCCCATAGGTTACCTATTAATGAAATTAGAACTATCTGTGAAGATGTAGGTTGGAGCTGGGAAATAGCTAAGCGAAAAATTAGAAAGTTTGGCGTATCCAAGGGGCCAGGATGCAAACTTAAGCAGACAGTCCTCGATGAAGATATAATGTATCTATCCGGTTTAGTTGCTTCCGATGGTTGCGTTAGATATAGAGGAGAGGGTACTTTTGTTCAATTTACTAATTCGGAAAAAGCACTTGTCGATAAATTCGGAGAGATTATACAATCACTTTTTGGTGTTTTTCCTAAAGCGCAAGTTGTGTATCCTCATACATCGTCCAGCAGAGGTCTTACAATTACATCAAAAAAGCCCGTCAATGTTTCTTATGTCTATAATGTTTTGATTGGCAAACTAATGCTGGGATTGGGAATAGGCCGCAAAAGGACAAAAGGCGAAAAGGGTGAAAGTTGGACAGGGGAAAAGATTTCTAAATTGCCTGCGAAATTGATTAGCGCCTTCATCAGAGGACTTTTTGATGGAGATGGTCATGTAACCACTACTCATATTTTGATTACCACAGCAACTCATAGTGGCGCTCAACATATATTTTTACTTCTCAAAAAATTAGGAATTTCTACATATATTAGTAAGATAAAACGTGGATATCAAGTCGGAACGAGAAGTTTCGGTGACTATATACGCTTCCGGGAAATTATTTCTTCCAATCATCCCAAAAAGAAACAAAAGATGGATAAGGCAAGTTTTTCCTTCGATAGAAATCATATGGTGCGTACGGATACCATACCGCTTAAATGTGGAAAGATATTAAAGGACTTGCTCAAGAAGTACAGAGAAAAGATAGAGATTACAAAATTAGCTGTTGATTATAAAAGCATTGAAACCTGGATTAAAGGTAAGCGCCGAGCATCAAAAGAAAAACTTAAACTATTGTTGAGTAGTTTAAGAGACAAAGTAGATGAGAAAGACCATTTATATCAAGAGTTAATAAAATGGGTTCGCAGTAGTGTAACATTTGAAAAGGTAAAAAGTGTAGAGAAGACAGAGTATGATCAGCGGGAAGTTTATAACTTCAGTGTTCCCGGAACTCATAATTATTTAGTAAATGGAATTATTGTGAAAAATTGCCAAAGTTTTGCCCCCAATCACCTGTGTATTGTTAAACCTGAACGTTTAGGCTTATGCGGTGCCTATAGTTATCTTGATGCCAAGGCTAGTTTTGAATTAAATCCCGTGGGGCCAAATCAGCCGATAAAAAAAGGAGAGTTTCTGGATTCGGTCAAAGGCGAATGGAAAGGCGTGAATGAATTTGTCTATCAGAAGTCCAATAAGAGCCTGGAGCGCTTTCACGGATATTCGATTATGAGTTTTCCCGAAACCAGTTGTTGTGTTGCTGGAACAGAGGTTATTATTGACGGAGAGGTTGCTAAAATTGGAGAATTTATCAATAAACACCAGGGGAAAGAAGAATATGCTAAATCCTCAATTTTAACATTAAGTAATGGTAAGACAGTGCCGGAGAAAATTGTGGCGATACAGCGATTTCCTGCGCCGAAAAATTTAGTAAAGTTGACTACTAAATCAGGCACAGAGATTATTTTAACCGAGGACCATAAAGTTGCTGTGGACAAGCCCCAAGGCTTATCTTGGGTTCGAGCTGAACAAGCTGTGCCGGGAGATCGGATGTTCTCGCTTAAGAAATTAGAGCTACCCAGTAGAACTCCTGAAGTTATCGATCTTGTTCCTGATGACTTTAGCGTAAGAGATGAAATGTTGACAGCTTCAATAAAACATAAGTTAAGGGTAAAATATGGTTCATTTTATTTAGCCTGGAAAAGATTAAAGTTGGGCAAATATAACCCGAAAATGAGAAGTTTTAGTTTAAGGTCTCTTAAACTTATCGCAAAGAATTTAAATGAGGATTGGCAGCTGATTAAGGACTCAATAGGCAGTGTTGCTCAAAGAGCTTCTGTTATTAATTTTCCTAAGAATCTAAATTCCGAATTTTTCTACCTAGCCGGCTTAATTACTTCTGATGGTTCAATCTCTCACTGGGATAAATATCAATACTGGATTGATTTCATAAATACAAATGAAAAACTGGTTTCTGTATATGAGGATACATATCGAAAAATTTTCCCTGGTAAGCCGATAAGTATAAGAATTAAAAGGAATAGCAGAGGTAAAATTAGAGGAAGAGAAATTAACTCTCAAAAGACCTGCTTCTTGTGTCATAGCAATAATCCACTCTTTGGAGTTATCCTCAATTCCTACGGGATAAAAGTCGGTGCTAAAGGAAAGTGGAATTTATCTAGATTGCTTAATCTTCCTCAAAATTGTATTGCTGCCTATTTAGCCGGTGTTTTCGATGGTGACGGAAGTGTAAGGTTAAGGAAATATAAAGACAGGTGGGATGTTGGTGAGGCCTATCTTTGTATAAAGGACAAAAGAGCCGCTGTTCATCTTCAATTACTGCTAAAAAGATTAGGAATTATTGGCAATGTGCGGAAGTCAATTTCGGTTTATAAAATTACAATGCATGGAGGTAACTTAATTAAATTTGCCGAGAAGATTCCTGTTGAGCATCCGGAAAAGAAGCAGATTTTACAAGATATCAGAATTTTGTCATCTGAAGAGAAAATTGACAAAACACAGGAGCAGGTTTTGCCTTTCGCATTTGGAAGACTTGTAGCGGACGTTCCCGAAAGTAAAAATATATTAAGTCCGACGACTCATTTCTACTATAAAACATCTAGATCAAGGCCAGTAATGGCAAATGTAACTAAAGTTATAGAAACACTTCCTAAGGGAAGGCAAGAGTTCTTTAAACCCTTAATGGAAATAGATTATTTCTTAGACATTGTAAACAAAGTTGAAAGAATTCAGAATAAAAATCAATTTAAGTATGTTTACAACTTAACTACCTTAGATCAACATTGTTATTTCGCCAATAGTTTGTTAATTAAAAATTGCGGATGTTTTGAGTGTATTGTAGCGATACTGCCGGAGGCCAACGGGTTTATGGTGGTTAACCGCGAATATAGCGGGATGACTCCCTGCGGGATGAGTTTTTCCACTCTGGCCGGTTCAGTAGGCGGAGGCGCACAAACCCCTGGCTTTATGGGCGTAGGCCGGTTATATTTAGTGAGCAAAAAATTTATTTCTGCCGACGGAGGCTTAAAAAGGATTGTCTGGATGACCAAGGAATTAAAAGAGGCCTTAGGCGATAAATTAAAGAAACGCTGTGCCGAACTCGGCGATCCGGACTTAATCAATAAGATTGCCGATGAAACGCAGGCGACAAATTCCGATGGACTGTTGGCGCATTTACAAAAAACCGCCCATCCGGCGCTGTCGCTGCCGCCCCTGATCTAAGGAGGAGAAATGGCTTTATCCGGATTAGAAATCTATAAACTGTTACCCAAAACCAATTGTAAGGACTGCGGATTTCCCACCTGTTTAGCCTTTGCCATGCAGATTGCCGCTAAAAAGGTGGAATTGTCTAAATGCCCGCATGTTTCCGAACAGGCCCAAGTTGCCTTAGAAAGCGCCTCGCGCCCACCGATTAGGCTGGTTACTATCGGCACGGATGAGCAAAAATTGGAGATCGGCAACGAAACGGTAATGTTCCGTCACGAAGAAACTTTTTATCATCCCACTGGTCTGGCTGTTTTACTCGAGGATACTTTAGCAGAAGCTGCCTTTGATGAACAACTCACCCAGATTAATAAATTAAAATTTGAGCGGGTCGGCCAACAAATAAATATTAATTTAATTGCCCTGAAGTGCTCAAGTAACCAGGAAAACACTTTTACCGATAAAGTCAAACAGGCTTTAAATCAGTCACAATTTCCCCTGATATTAATGAGCGACAATCCCCAGCTCCTAAAATCGGCAGCAATTTTGGCCAAAGATAAACGGCCTTTACTTTATACCGCCAACAAAGATAATTGGCAGCTCTTCGCTGAATTAGCTAAGGAACTTAGCCTGCCTTTGGCAGTAAAGGCCGAGAACTTAGATGAATTAGCCGACTTAGCGCAGAAGATTAGTCAAGCCGGGGTCGAGGATTTAGTTTTAGATTCCGGGACCAAACCTCTGGCAGAAAAGCTCAACGATTTGACCCAAATCCGCCGCCTAGCTTTAAAGAAGGCCTATCGCCTCTTTGGCTTTCCGACGCTGGCAATGACTTCTTCCGGCGACTCATATCAGGAAATAACCGAGGCCGCTGTTTACATCGCTAAATACGCCGGTATTGTGGTGATTAAAGGCGTTTCGCCCTGGGAGGTTTTGCCTTTACTTACCCTTAGGCAAAATATCTATACCGACCCGCAGAAGCCGCTTCAGGTTGAGCCTAAGGTTTATGAGATTGGGCAGGTTAATGAGCAGTCCCCGGTTTTAGTGACCACCAATTTTTCTTTGAGTTATTATACCGTAGAGGCGGAAGTAGAGGCCAGCCGCATCCCCGCTTATATTATTTCTTCATATGCCGAAGGCTTAAGTGTCTTGACTGCCTGGGCGGCGGAGAAATTTACCGCCGAGACCATCACTAAGACCTTAAATGAATGCGGCATCAAAGAAAAAGTTAAACATCAGGAAGTAATTATTCCCGGTTATGTCGCGGTGTTAAGCGGAAAATTGGAAGAAGACTCCGGATGGAAGGTGCGGGTGGGGCCCAAGGAGGCCTCCGGCATTCCGGCGTTTCTGCGCTCACTAAAACAGAACATCAAAGGAGATTAAGATGTCTCAAGGACTGTTATGTCAGGGCATATCTTCGGTAATAGTAATTTTAATTGCTATCGGCCTGTTCTTATTCTGGATAACTATGATTGCTGATTGCGTGAAGAGAAATTTTAGTAAACCTAAAGATAAACTGCTATGGCTTCTGGTAATAGTTTGCTTGCAGGCGTTGGGGGCATTTATTTATTGGCTGGCCGTACAGAGAAAAAGCTAGCGTAAAAATGGACAAAGCAACTTACACCATAACTTTTTTTCATCCCCAAGCGACTCAAATTGAAGTGAACAAGGGGCGCGACCTGCTCTCTGCAGCTGTAGCCGCCGGTGTGCATATCAATTCCAGCTGCGGCGGCGATGGGGTCTGTGGCCGCTGTAAAGTAATTATTAAAAAAGGAGATGTGCAGAGTGAGCCTTCCGGTCGCATCTCTATGCTGGAGCGGCAAAAAGGGTATGTCTTGGCTTGCCAGAGCACCGTACATAGCGACGTGGATGTAGAGGTGCCGGCAGCATCCAGGTTAGAGTTGGATAAAATCTCTGAACAAGACTTAAAGCTTCTGCGTCTTAAAGGAATTTACAGCGAGGCCAGTGATATTGATAAAGGAAAGCGTATCATCGCAAAAGATATATTTGCCCATGGGCCCTTAGCTACTAAGCTTTATCTTGAACTTCCCGCGCCCAGTTTAACCGATACAGTCAGTGATTTAGAAAGGTTGTATCGTGCGATCAGAAAAATTAAAGATATCCCGATTATTCAGACCGGATTAACTAACATCAAGCGCCTGGGGCGCCTATTCCGGGAAAGCAACTGGAAAGTAACTGTGCTCTTAGGCAAAAGAAACGGCACCGTTGAGATTGTCTCGGTTGAGCCCGGCGATACCTCGCAAAGAAATTTTGGCATTGGCTTGGATATCGGCACCACCACTGTCTCCGGACAATTAGTCAACTTAAATACCAAAGAGGTCCTAGCCACCAAGGCCACTTACAACAAGCAGGCTACATTTGGCAGCGATGTGATTAGCCGGATTGTTTACGCTGCCGAAGGAGAAGGCCTGGAGAAACTACATCATGCGGTTATTGATAATATCAATGCCATAATTGAGGCCCTGGTTCAGGAGCTCAAGATCAATTTAAATGATGTTAACGCCGTAATGTGCGCAGGCAACACTACAATGGCACATCTTTTGTTACGGGTGGACCCGACATTTATCCGCAAGGAGCCGTATGTTTCTACGGCAAATTTTGTTCCGGTAATTCGGGCTGCTGAAGCCGGCATTAAAATTAATCCGCGCGGACTACTATCCTGTGTGCCCGGCGTAAGCACCTATGTGGGCGGCGACATTACCGCCGGGGTTTTGGCCTGCGGCTTGAACAGAACCGATAAAATGACCATGCTGATTGACGTAGGCACCAACGGCGAGATAGTTTTGGGCAACCAGGATTGGCTGGTTTCCTGCGCGGCCTCGGCGGGTCCGGCCTTTGAGGGAAGCGGCGTCAAGTGCGGAATGCGCGCAACGGCCGGGGCCATCCAGCGGGTGGCAATCTCTCCAGGCGGCGAAACAAAAGTTGTTACTATCGGCCAGGCTAAACCCAAAGGAATTTGCGGCTCGGGTTACATTGATTGTTTAGCCGAGTTATTTCAAAAAGGCATTATTGACCGTAATGGCAAGTTTTCTCGAGAAAAATTAGATGCTCGCATTAGAATGGGCGAGGAAGGCCAGGAATTTGTTTTGGTGTTTAAACAGGATGCCGATTGCGATTATGATATCGTGATCACCGAGGCCGATATCGAAAACCTGAAGCGCTCCAAAGGGGCAATCTATGCAGCGAGCTCGATCCTGCTTAAAAAATTGAACTTGGGTTTTTCCGATATCGAGCAGTTTTATATCGCCGGAGGATTTGGCACTTATCTCGATATCGACAAGGCCGTCACTATCGGCTTGCTGCCGGACTTACAGAGAAAGAAATTTTCCTTTGTGGGCAACAGCTCTTTAATCGGCTCGCGCGAGATTCTGCTTTCCTCTGAAGCCAAAAAAGAGGCCGAGGCGATAGCTAAGAAAATGACTTATCTTGAGTTAAGCGTCGAGCACGCTTATATGGACGAATATGTCTCGGCGTTATTTTTTCCGCACACAGATTTAAGTAAATTTCCTTCGGTAAAGACAAAATGAGTTATACAATAGCGATTTCTGGAAAAGGCGGCACCGGCAAAACCACTCTGGCGGCGCTGGTGATCCGTTGGCTGCGTAAAACGCACAAAGGAAAGTCCATTCTGGCGGTAGATGCCGACCCTAACGCCAATTTAGACCAGGCCTTAGGGCTTAAATCCGGCAATAGCATTGTCGCTATTATTGATAGCCTGGCTAAAAATCCCGAACAACTTAAAGCCGGTGAGACCAAGGAAAGATTCATCGAATATCACATTCAGGATTCGCTGGTTGAGGCTGGAGGATTTGACCTTTTAACTATGGGCCGCCCGGAAGGGCCGGGTTGTTATTGTTATGTGAATAATCTGTTGCGCAACTTAATTGATAAATTAAGCAAAAGCTATTCCTATATAGTAATCGATAATGAAGCCGGAATGGAGCATCTTTCCCGCCGGACTACCAGAATCATGGACTTATTATTTATTGTCAGTGACTCAAGCCTTGTGGGCCTGCGTTCAGCTAAAAGAATCTTGGATTTAACCCGCGAATTAGAGCTCGTAGTGAAGGATGCCAAGCTCGTGCTGAATAAGGCCGGCGATGAAACAAGTCAATTAAAGGCGGAGATAGAGGCTTTGGGTATTAGTTTGGCCGGTGTAATACCGGAAGACAAAAAGCTTGCCGGATTGAGTCGGGAAAACGGAGATCTAAGCTCTCTTTCTACCGACTCGCAGGCGCTGAAAGCTGTAGATAAAATCTGCGAGGGGGCAATATGAGTGTTGAGTTACTCAAAGAAAAGTGGTCAAATACGATTAATAGTTTAACCATTGGCGCGACAAAAGAACAGGGGGGTAGCAGAACTTCCATAATTACTGCAGGCGGCGAATCTACTTTACCTTATTTATTTTCCGAAGGAGAAATGCCGCATCGGCCGGTGATTGCGATGGAGATTTTTGATGTTGAACCAACTGATTGGCCGCCGGTTCTAAAAGAACCGTTTAAAGATGTCTTGAATAATCCTGTTGAGTGGGCCAAGAAATGTGTTAATAAATATCAAGCTCAAAGTTTATGTTTGAAATTACAAGGGGCGCATCCTGATTTTGGCAATCTTTCAGCCGATCAAGCAGCAGCGACCGTTAAGTCTGTTTTGGGGGCAGTGGGAGTTCCTTTAATTATTTTAGGCTGCGGTAATGACGAAAAAGATGCCGCAATCCTTCCTAAATGTTGTGAAGTAGCTAAGGGCGAGAACTGCCTATTTGGCGACGCTACGGAAAAAAATTATAAAACCCTGACTGCTGCTTGTTTGGCCGACGGGCACAATATTATCGCTGAATCGCCCATCGATATTAATATTGCTAAACAAGTAAATATTTTAATTTCCGACATGGGTTTTGACTTAAATAAAATAGCGATTAATCCTACTATCGGCGCCTTGGGTTATGGCATGGAATACGCCTACTCGATTATGGAAAGAGCAAGGCTGGCCGCGCTTTCCGGTGATAAGATGCTGGCGATGCCGTTTATCTGTTTTGTGGGCCAAGAGGCCTGGCGGGCCAAAGAGGCCAAAGGTCCGCAAGCCGAGCATCCCCAGTGGGGCCCGGAGGCCGAACGCGGTCCGGTTTGGGAGGCTACTACCGCTGTATCAATGCTTGTGGCCGGAGCAGACATCCTGGTGATGCGTCATCCTCAAGCCGTAGCTATCGTCAGAGGGACAATTGAGAAATTGATGGAAAAATAGGAGGTAAGATGTTAGTTATCGGCGAACGGATCAACGGCATGTTTAAAGATGTAGGCAAGGCCATAGTCGATCAGGATAAGCAGGTTATTCAGGATTTAGCGAAAAAACAACTTGTTGCCGGAGCAGACGTCTTAGATGTCAATGTCGGCCCAGCAGCCGCTGATGCCGTTGGGGCAATGCAGTGGCTGGTAGAAACAATTCAGGAAGCAGTTGATCTGCCTTTGGCTTTAGACAGCACCAAGTTCGAAGTTATTGAGGCGGGTTTAAAACTGGTTAAAAAGAAGGCGATCATCAATTCTACCTCGGCAAAGAAGGAAAAGTTAGAAAAACTGATTCCGCTGGCCAAGCAATACGGCGCCGGATTAATCGGTTTAACTATGGGCGAAACAGGGATACCGCGAGACCGGCACCAGCGTAGTGAATTTGCTGCGGTAATAGTCTCTGCCTGTATGGAGGCAGGGATAGACTTAGGTGGGCTTTATCTTGATCCGATAATTTTACCCGTCAATGTAGCCCAGCCGCAAGCGCTGGAGGTTTTGGAAGCTATTCGGGAATTTCAGCTTTTGTCTGATCCGCCGCCAAAAACAGTGGTGGGCTTAAGTAATGTTTCGCAAGGGGCCGAACAGCGTAGCCTGATCAACCGCACCTTTTTAGTGATGGCCCAGGCGATGGGGCTTTCGGCAGCCATTGCCGATCCTTTAGATAAAGAATTGATGGATGCGTTGATTACGGCGGAACTTTTGTTGAACAAGCACATCTACTGCGCATCGTATCTGGATGCATATAAGAAGAAGTAGATTTTGGTCAGCTGGTCAGCTAGTCAGCTGGTCAACTCGTCAAAATACCAGCTGATCGACAGACTAGCTGGCTAACTGACGGAGAAAAAGATGGGGGTAGTGACGAAGAGTATCAAGTTGAAGTCTAAGGGCGAGACGGATATTATTGATATTACGCAACAAGTGGCCGAATATCTGGCCGGCTCTAAAGTGAAGGACGGTCTGGTTACTGTTTTTGTTTCCGGATCAACCGGGGCCTTGACTACTATTGAATATGAGCCGGGATTGGTGCAAGATTTAAAAGACGCCTTTGAGATACTAGCGCCGCGCAAAGGAGAGTATCAGCACAATTTACGCTGGCAGGACGGAAACGGCTACTCGCATGTGCGCGCCGCGCTACTGGGACCTTGTTTAAGTGTACCTTTTTCCAACAAAAAAATGCACCTGGGCACCTGGCAGCAGATTGTGTTTATTGATTTTGATAATCGCCCACGTTCGCGGGAACTGGTCGTACAGATTTTAGGGGAGTAGCGTTGCCCAGAGAGCCGTTTTCCTCCAGATTATAGACCTAATTATGGAAAATGGGTCCTGTTACAGCGAAAGTATAGCAAGGGACGAAACCAAAAAAGGAGCTATAACTTGAAACCCATTCTACAGCTGGCGTTAGATTTTATTAATTTAAATCGGGCCTTGAAAGTTGCCGAAGCAGCAGTTAAAGGCGGCGTAGATTGGCTGGAGGCCGGGACCCCGTTAATAAAAAGCGAAGGCTTAGATGCCGTCCGAGAGTTACGTAAAAGATTTCCCAAGGTTACTATTGTCGCCGATATGAAGATTATGGATGTAGGCAGAATAGAAACCGAAGCTGCAGCTAAAGCCGGGGCTAATGTCGTCTGTGTGCTGGCCGCGGCTTCCGATAGCACCATTCGCGAATGTGTGCTAGCAGCAAAGAACTACGGTGCTAAGATTGAAGCGGATTTAATTGAAATAAAAGAGCGGGAAGTAGACCAGCGCGCCAAAGAAGTGGAAAAATTAGGCGTTGATTATATCGGTGTGCACTGTGCGATTGACGAGCAGATGCAGGGAAAGGATGTCTTTTCCAAATTACGCAAGGTAGCTCAAGCAGTGAAAATCCCGGTGGCAGCGGCCGGAGGAATAAATTCCCAGACTGCAACGCGCGCAGTAAAATCCGGGGCAGGAATCATTATTGTAGGCGGGGCAATCACCAAGGCCCAGGATCCGCGCCAGGCCGCCCGGCGAATAAAGACAGCGATTACTACAGGAAAAGAAATTAAAACTAAACTATTTCAAAGAGTCTCTGCCGGAGATGTCTATAAAATATTAAAGCAACTTTCCACTGCTAATCTTTCCGATGCCATGCATCGCAGTGGAGATTTAAAGGGCTTAGTCCCTCTTTACCCGGGAATAAAAATGGCCGGGCCGGCCTTAACCGTGCGCACCTATCCCGGCGATTGGGCTAAGAGTGTTGAGGCCGTTGATCTGGCTCAAGCCGGAGAAGTATTAGTAATTGATGCCGGAGGTGTTGGGCCGGCGGTTTGGGGTGAGCTGACTACCCACGGGGCAATTCAGCGTAAGCTTTGCGGTATAGTCATTGACGGTGCGCTGCGTGATTCGGCTGAAATCCGCAAGTTAAAATTTCCGGCATTTTCCAGATTAGTTACGCCTACAGCGGGTGAGCCTAAAGGTTTTGGCGAGATTGGGGTAGCGGTTATAGTCGGCGGAATGCGTGTTGAGAGTGGCGACTGGATAGTCGGCGACGATGATGGCGTAGTAGTTATTCCTCAAGGTCAAGTCGCCGAAATTGCCAATCGGGCCATGGGTGTTTTAGAGCAGGAAAACAGAATCCGCGCAGAAATAGACAGCGGCTCGACTTTAGCCAAGGTAATCGAGCTTTTACGTTGGGAAAAAAAGTAAATGTCCCAGAAAAAAATACCAAGGATTTTCATCTCGGCAACCGGTCAGAACGACGGCAAGACCGTAGTCAGCCTGGGCTTAATTGTTGCTTTACAAGAACGCTTCCACAAGGTTGGCTTTATTAAGCCGGTAGGTCAGCGTTACTTGATTGAAAAAGGCGAGAAGGTCGATGAGGATTCAGTGCTCATCGAAAAGACCTGCGAGATGGAATGCGCAATTAAGGATATGAGCCCAATTGCTGTTGAGCGGGGCTTTACCAAAAAGTATATTCTCAGAAGCCAAAAAAAAGGCTTGAGCAGGCGGATTAAGTCTGCATTTAGGCGTGTGGCTCGAGATAATGATTTAGTCATTATTGAAGGTACCGGACACGCCGGAGTGGGTTCGGTATTTGACCTTTCTAATGCCACCGTAGCTAAGATGTTAGGCGCAAAGGTAATCATTGTCTCCAGCGGTGGTATCGGGCGTCCGATTGATGAAATTATGCTTAATCTGGCCCTATTTGAAAAAGTGAGAGTAGAGGTTTTAGGGGTGATTATTAACAAAGTCCATCCGCAAAAGTATGAAAAGATTAATCGGATAGTACGCCTGGGGCTAAAAAGGAAAAGATTAAAAGTGCTAGGGGTAATACCTTATCAAGCGCAGTTATCCCAACCTACAATTAGTCAGATAGTGGAAGAACTTGATTATCCTCTGCTTCAGAGTGAGGGATTTTTAGAGGCTAAGGCCGCCAAGATTTTAGTGGGAGCGATGTCTCCCCATGATGCCTTAAAATATTTTTCCCACGGAAGTTTAATTATTACTCCCGGAGACAGGGAAGATATGATCTTAGCGGTGGCCGGTTATCAGATTGATCAGGCTAAAGATAATGTCCGGATCGCCGGCATTGTTTTAAGCGGGGGGATTAGGCCGCATCGGACGGTAATAGATTTGGTGAAATGCGCCAGGATCCCTCTTTTGTTGGCCAAGGCCGATACATATAGCGTGGCCTCCCAGATCCACGATTTAAAAGTGAAGATTAGGCCCGAGGATGAAGAAAAGACCAGAATTATTAAGGGCCTGATTGAACAGTATGTAGATGTAGATGGGTTAATCAAAAAAAGCTGATGCGTGTTGCGAATTATTTTAGTAACAACAACATTAAAATTGAAAACAGGCCGTTGCCCAAGATTGGCTCGGGTGAACTATTAATCCGTGTTCAGGCCTCGGGCATCTGCGGCACTGATGTCCTTGAATGGTATCGGCGCGGGAAAACCCCTTTAGTGTTGGGCCATGAGATTGCCGGCGAGATTGCCGAGGTCGGAGAGGACTTAGGACAATATCTGAAGGGCCAACGGGTTTCAGCGTCGCATCATCTGCCTTGCGGCAGGTGCCGGTTTTGTCTTAGCGGGCACCAGACGACCTGCGATACCTTGAGGCGTACTCATTTTGAGCCCGGTGGATTTTCCCAATTTTTGCGCTTGCCGGCAATAAATGTAGAATTGGGAGGCGTCTATTCCTTACCGGATAACGTATCTTTTGAAGAAGCGACCTTTGTTGAGCCTTTGGCCTGTGTGCTGCGCGCTCAGCGCTTATCCGGGATGCATTCGGGAAAGAACGTATTGATTTTAGGTTGTGGGATATCAGGAATATTACATATTCAGTTAGCCCGCCTGCAAGGGGCTGCTCTGATCGTGGCAACAGACGTAGTTGATTATCGTCTGAGGCTCGCCCGCAGATTTGGGGCGGATTTGGTAATTGACGCCCAAACAGAAAATTTGTCCGATATTTTTCGTAAACACAATCAGGGCAATTTAGCCGATTTAGTAATTGTCTCAACCGGCGCCAAAAGCGCACAACTTCAGGCTGTTCAGTCGGTTGAGCGCGGCGGATGTGTGTTTTTCTTTGCCGCTACCGCTGAAGGAGTAACTATTCCAGTGTCGATCAACGATTTATTCTGGCGCAATGAAGTTACCTTAAGCTCTTCTTATGCCGCTACTCCCCAGGAACATTTACAGGCGCTAAAGTTAATCAGCGAGCGGAAAATTCGCGTTAAAGAGATGATTACGCATAGATTTGGTTTGGATAAGATTCAAGAAGGGTTTCGCTTGGTAGCGGAAGCTAAGGATTCTTTAAAAGTGATTATTGAACCAAATAGATAGGAGGAAAAAGATGGATTGGGGAATGGAAAACAGAATAGCTAAGTTAATTAGTCCAAAAACTGGCCACGCGGTTTGGTTAGCCATGGACCATGGTTATTTTCTGGGGCCGGTAAGTAAATTAGAAAAACCCGCTGAGACTGTTCGGCCGCTACTTCCTTATGCCGATGCTATTATGCTTACCCGGGGCATATTACGTAATTGTATTGATGCCAAAAACTCTCCTCCAGTAATTTTACGTGTTTCCGGAGGCAATAGCATCATTGGAGATGATTTATCTAATGAGACGCTTACTACTTGTATTGAAGAAGCCGTCCGGCTGAATGTCTCGGCCGTAGCCTTTTCTATTTATCTAGCAGCCAAATATGAACACCAGACCTTGGTCGGTTTGTCTCGTTTGGTTAACCAAGCTCAAGAATATGGAATCCCGGTTTTAGCAGTTACGGCAGTAGGCAAGGAATTAGGCAAGCGTGAGGCGCGTTTCCTTTCTTTAGCTTGCCGGATCGCCGCGGAACTAGGAGCGCAAGTGATCAAGACTTATTACTGTGAAGAGTTTGAAAAGGTAGTCGAGTGCTCGCCCGTTCCGTTAGTTATTGCCGGTGGACCTAAACTGCGTACCGAGCTCGATGCCTTGCAGCTCGCCTACGCTGCCATTAAACAAGGCGCAGTCGGTGTAGATATGGGTAGAAATATCTGGCAGTCGCCTAATTCTTTGGCCATGATTCAAGCTATCCGTAGCATTGTCCATAACAACGCTACTGTAGAAGAGGCCGAGGAATTATTTAATAACCTTAAGAAAAAATAAGGAGCAGCGTATGTTACCCATACCCTTGATTTTGTTGGCAGCCTTAGCCGCCACAGCGGTAATAGTTATCTTTTTGCTTTTTCATCAGTTGGGCAAAAGCGAAGAAAAACCGGATCAAGATAGGCCTTACCTCGATAGTTTAAGAGATGAAGTTACGCGTAAGGACGAGGAAATTAAAAAAAATAATACCGCCCAGGATAAACTACAGCAAGATTTACGTTTAGCCAAGGATGAACTGGATAAATTAAAGCCCGAGCTCGCGGCAAAAGACAAACTTTATCAAGAGCTTAAGGCTAAATTTGAACAGTTAGAAAAACAGGGCAGTGCCAATAAGGATCTAACTGCCCAACTAGAACAGCAGAAAAAGCAATTTATGGACCAAGTGATTAAGTATAAAAAGCTGGAGAAGGATTTGCATCATAAAGATGAGGAGATCGCAGCGCTGAATGAGAAAAATAAGAAGTTAGAACAAGCCGAGCAGACTTTAAAGAATCAGTTGGCCGAGCTGAATAAACCCCAGCCAGAAAAGCCGCAACCAGAAAAGCCCCAGCCAGAACAGGCTAAAGAGGAACCTTTGCCTGCCCAGCCAAACAAAGAAGAGCCTAACAAAGAAGAGCAGCCTGAACAGCCGAAAGAAAAGCCTAAAGAAACATCACCCTTCAGTCGGTTTTTAAAACCCAAGATTGATACCCAGAAAGGTCAGGAAGGTAAAGAACCAGGCAAGGAAACTACGGAAGAAGAGCATAAATCAGAATAGCCCAGATAACCAAGCCCAAGACAGCATAAAGACGCAAGATCAGATTAGATTGATTTTGCAGGCGTTTAAGCAGCTTTTTGCTGCGCTTAAGGGCGAAGAAGAAAATAGATAATCCTGCTGCCGAGGAAATTAATCCCACCGCCACTACATACCACCATAGTCTAGTCTGCGCAGCCAAAGACAAAAGTATTATTCCCAGAACTAAGCGGATGAGTCCGGCCAAATAAATTCGGCTGCCGATTGAGAAAAATCCCAAAATCCGGCGTACAATCTGCGGTTGAGCCAAGATTGCCCCGCAAAGGGCAATTACCAGATATCCTAGAATAACTATAACCCAGGTCATCTTTTACTCCATCTTGTTACTTAAAATGCTAACATATTCGTGCCAAAAAGTCAAAATATATTTAAAATATATTAAAAAGACCTTGACATTTTCGCGAATTTTGTGTAAATTATACTAATGCATACGAAAATAGCCGTTTTTTTTACAATTACAGCTGTTTTTTGCTTTGCTGCTCTCGCCGCTGCTCAAGAGGAAATTAGGCGGGACGGCATTATTTGTGCTACTTTGGATGCCATTGAGCATAGACACCAGCCTCCTCTAGAAGTGGTTCCCTCAACAAAAACTGCGAGTTTTTTTTCCGATTTTGCCGTAACCAGCCCTCTGTTAGATACCTTTTCCCTGTGGCGAACGTTGAGTTCGCCCATTTTATGTTTTGATGAAGAAGAATTGATTGATATCGATATTGACCAAATAGAATTAAGTGATCAGGACTTGGGCGAGACGATTAGCTTAAGCGATGAAATTGGGCTGGATGAACCTTTGCTATTAGATAGCCTCGGTGAGGAATTCTTTAAACTTTATTTGGGCTTACAGTACGGCTATATGGGCGGCCGGACCAACTACGAAATTGATCCAGCTACCGGCAAGACTGAAAAAGAATATTCTCTCAAGAATTACTCCGTAGTAGGCGCAAAAGTGACCGCTGCCTTTCCCCGGATGAAATTAATCTTGGATAATGCCGGATATATCAGTTTGTACGACCGGGGCGGAAAAATGCATGACACGAATTATAATACTACCGGCGAACTAAGCTCGGACACTTACTCAGAGGCCTATTTAAAGCTTTTAATCTGGGATTCCAGCCTTGGTTATGTGCTTTGGCAAAATTTTTCTCCGGACCATGACTATGAGCAATATAATATGACTGTGAGCGTTCTGGGCGGATATAGACACGAGTATTTCAAATATAAGCTTTACGATGTTTACGATACCAGCACAGAGGCAACAATATCTACCGGCCCGATGTCAAAATACAGAGTAACATACAACATTCCTTATTTGGGCTTGAAGATTAGCATAGCCAAGCCCGAGGCCAACTGGGGTTTAAGTCTGCGCCCCTGCTATTCTCCTTTTGTCAGGGCTAGGGACGTCGACGATGATTTTACCAGCGAGCGTTTTTTTGGTGAAGCCACCGGTTGGGCGGCGATGATGGCGGCAAACTTGTTTTGGAATATCAACAATCACTGGACGCTGCAAGGCGGCATTGACTATGCCAATGTGCGTACCAGGGGCGAACAGACGCAGACCTGGTATAGTGGAGCAAGTGCCGGAACCCAGACCAGCGGTATTCAAGATAGAATATCTTCCAACCAGCTTTACTATTGGGCCAGGATAAATTATAACTTTTAATCGGTTTGTATTGTATAATTGAAAAAGAAGCAGTCAGCGCAAGAACTTTTGCGCTATTTTTATCTGATTATCTGAAAATGGAATTTAGAATTAATAGCGATCTGAAAAGAATAAAAGAGGCAAGCCTCAAGATTTTAGCCGGCTTAGAAAAGAAACAGCTTGACCAAGGGTTTCTTTTTGATCTCAAATTAGCCTGCGAAGAGGCAATGATTAACGCTGTCAAGTACGGTAATAAAAGCAATAAAGATAAAACGGTCAGTATCAGCTGCGATATTCGGGATGATGCGGTTGTCGTCAGCGTCGAGGATGAAGGTAATGGTTTTGATTATCGGGCCTTGCCCGACCCAACCAGTGGAGAAAATATCACCAAGACCAGGGGCCGGGGGATTTTTCTGATTCGCCAACTGATGGATAAAGTTGAATTTAACTCTCCAGGCAACAGGATTACCATGACTAAGTTTTTTAAATGAGGCCCAAACTTATGGAGCGAAAGGCGAACATAAGTTTGAGGCCGAATTTACCCTTGACATTTTCAAAAGAAAATGTCAAGGGTTTAATTCGCACGTTCTTAGGAAGAATAACTGAAGGAGATAAAGTTACAAAAATTGTAAATTCTTGTAACTTTAGTGCTCATTAAAGGGGGCAAAAATGCAGATCAAGCAAAGAAAGATGGATCAGGTGGTGATTGTAGAATTATCCGGAGAGATTGATATCAACACCTCACCCTTAGTCAGAAAGACCTTTGATCAGTTGATTAAGCAACAGGAACAGAAGGTGTTACTTAATTTTTCTCAAGTCAGCTATATCGACAGTTCCGGCCTGGCAACACTCGTAGAGATGCTTAAGCGCTTGAGGCGTTTTGGCGGGAATTTGCGCCTGTGCAACCTTTCTGAAAAAGTAAAGGGTTTATTCGAGATTACTAAACTGGATAAATTATTCCAGATTTTTCCCGAAGAGGAACAGGCCTTGCGGGAGTTCTAAGATATGCCGCTCAAAAAATATATAGAGAATTTTGGTCGAGCTGTTAGAGAGGCCTTAGAAAAGTTAGGCGGAGAAATTCGTCTGTTTGCGCAAAGCCTTTATTGGATAATCCTGGGGGTTTTTGTGAACAAGCCCATTTCCGGCATTACCGTTTCCAATCAGATGGTTTTTGCCGGCGTGCGCTCGACAACTATTGTTGCTTTTGTCGCGCTGTTCACGGGAATTGTGCTGGCGATGCAAAGCGCCTATCAGCTGGTGCAGTTCGGCGTGAAGAGTTTGGTGGCCAGTTTAGTCTCAGTCTCGATGTGCAGG
>JAFGCM010000058.1 GCA_016932635.1 Candidatus Omnitrophota bacterium | reverse complement strand
CGGAAAAAAAGATTACTTGGTTTAAAAAGAGTTTTCCCGGCCAAGACTTAGCCGCCTGGATGGTTTACTTTATTTTTTTAACTCGGCGCCTAAAACTCCCCCAGCTTAATCAACTTTGCCGCGATTATTCTTTTAATAAGCAGGCGTTAGCAAAACTAAACTTTTTTAAGAAAAATAGCAAATCAGCGCTTAAGGTAATTAGCAGCCCAAGCAAATTATCGACGCATGAGCTTTATCAGCAGTTACGCTCATTTTCCAATGAAGGGTTGCTCGCTCTTTTGTGTTTGGCGCCAGCAAGCCTGGCTCAAAAAAGAATAAAATTATTTTTGAAAAAATTATCCAAAATAAGGTTAATGATTAGAGGCGAGCATTTAAAGCGCTTAGGGCTTAAACCCGGTCCGCGATATAGGCAAGTTTTACGGCAGCTGCTTTTGGCTAAGATTGAGGGCCGGATAGCTTCTTTTACCGATGAGCTAAGGCTGGCCAGGCGCCTAGTCAAAAATTGAATTCTATTGATCGGAGAAAAAAATGAGCCAGGCCAGGATTGAGCGCGTATCCCAGGAGATTAAAAAAGAGATTGGAGCAATGCTGCATGGTGAGATCAAAGATCCGCGGATTGGTTTTATCACCATTACCAAGGTTGAGCTGAGCCGCGACCTGCATTTGGCTAAGGTGTATTTTAGTTTCTTAGGAACAGACAAACAGTTACGCGATACACAGGTAGGCCTGCAAAGGTCCAGAGGCTTTATTCGTAAACTCTTGGGCGAGCGGATAAAAATACGCTATACCCCCGAGATTATTTTTAAATTCGATAAAAACCTCGAATATAGCGTGCACATCCAAGAGGTAATCGATAAAATAAAACTCAAGGAAGAAAAGGATGCCCATGAGCGCAAAAAAAGTAATTAAGGCGATCAGGCAATACCGCGGCTTTTTAATTTCCTCTCATATCGATTTAGAGGGAGATGCCTTAGGCAGCGAATTGGCCTTGGCCTCTTTGTTAAGAAAATTAGGCAAGCGCGTTGCGATCGTCAATAGTGATGCTTACCCGGCTAATTACAGCTTTCTACCGAACATCAAGAGCATTAAACAAAATATAAAAAGCGATCAATTTCAGGCAGCCTTAATCATCGATTGCGCCGACAAATACCGGATCGGCAGGATCATTGAGCTGATCGGGAAAGAAAAGCCGATGATCAACATCGACCATCATATCGGCAATACAAACTTTGGCCAAATCAATTGGGTTGAGCCGCAGGTTTCATCGGCGGCAGAGTTGGTTTACCGTTTGTTTAAACTTACCCGGACCAAATTAGACCGTGGGGATGCCTTAGCTATCTATACGGCCATACTTACCGACACCGGGGGCTTTCGCCATTGCAACACCAGTTCCTTTACTTTACAAATTGCCAGCGAATTGCTTAAATTCGGCCTCCGGCCCGATGAAATTTATTCCAAAATTTACGAAGGCAACTTACGCCAGGATGTGACCTTATTAGCCAAGTTGCTTAAGGGGATGTCCTTTGCCGCTTCTAGCCAGATTGCCTGGGTGAAGATTGCGCCGGTCGAATTAAGCAGAATCAAACAGCGGCCAGAAATCTTAGATAAAATCCTGGATTTAGCTAAATCCATTCAAACAGTCAAGGTAGTGGTAATTTTTTCCCAAAATAATTTTCGCCGGTTTAAATTAAGTTTTCGCTCCAAGAGCCCGATTGATGTACAAAGGATTGCCCGCAGATTCGGCGGGGGAGGGCACAAATACGCTGCCGGTTGTATTATGCAAGGTAGTTTTCAGCAGGTAAAATCCACGATCTTAACCGCAATCAAAAAGTCATTAGATGGACGGCATTCTTATCGTTGACAAACCTAAAGGCGCTACTTCACACGATATAGTAGATTTTGTCAGAAAAAGATTCTCTGTTCAAAAAGTTGGCCACGCCGGCACCCTTGATCCTGAGGCTACGGGAGTGTTGGTTTTGTTGGTAGGAAAGTGGACTAAAAGATCTCAGGAATTTACCAACTCGGACAAAGAATATCAGGCCTGTTTGACCTTAGGCATAGCTACTGACACCTGGGATGCCCATGGCCGGATCATTAAGAAAGAAAAACTTAAAAGCATTACTACGCAGAAAATCGAACAAGCCTTTAGCCAATTTTTAGGCGAAATTGAACAAGTCCCTCCGATGTTTTCGGCAATTAGGCATCAGGGCAAAAGGCTTTATAGCTTAGCCCGCCAGGGTATTGAGCTTCAGCGCAGCAAGCGGCAAGTCCATATCTACAAATTGCAGATCACCGAAATAAATTTTCCAGATATCAATTTTCTGGTCAGTTGTTCAAAGGGTACATATATCCGTAGTCTCTGCGTAGATATTGCCCGGGCCTTGGGTTGTTTAGGATATCTGTCCGCGCTGCGGCGGGTGAGCTGTGGTAGGTTTACTCTGGCTCAGGCCTTAAGTCTAGAGAATTTAAAGAATTTCTCTGACCCGGAGTTGGAGCAGGCTTTATTAAGATGAAACTGATTAAGAATCTCAAGAAGCTGCGGGCTAAATTTCCCCGTCCGGTATTGACCATCGGCATCTTTGATGGGGTGCATCTGGGTCACCAGAGGATTATTCGGGAAGTACTGCGCCGGGCAAAAATATTAAACGGCACCAGCATCATCTTAACTTTTTCTCCGCATCCTTTAAAGGTAATTAGGCATCCGCAGGCAACCAGTTTGATCACTTCTCTTGAGCACAGAATCGAT
>JAFGCM010000057.1 GCA_016932635.1 Candidatus Omnitrophota bacterium | reverse complement strand
TCAGACGCAAATAAATTCTTTGTTTAATCAGGCCGGTGATTTATATCTTCAGGGAAATAAAATTGAAGCGGAAGAAAAGTTACAAAAACTGATCGGACAAAGTCCGGATTTTGCCTTAGCCTATAAATTACTGGGTGACCTAAAATTTGATGCGCGCTTGTTTAAAGCAGCAATCGCGAATTACGAGCAGGCCCTGGAGCTGGGATTAGGCGCGGCGGCTTTCTATAATCTTTATAATGATATTGGTATCAGCTATATGCGTCTGGAGGAGTATGCGCAGGCAGTAAAATATTTAAAGCAGGCCCTTGAGCTTGAACCGGATAACCTGGGTATTCTTTATAATTTGGCTTGTGTCTTGCGCGACAACGGCGATTATCCAGAAGCCACAGCCAGATACCAAGAGCTGATTGAACAAAGATTTGATTTTCCCAATGTGCATAATGACTTGGGAGATATCTATCAGCTTAGCGGGCAAGAGCAGTTGGCCCAGGAACAATACAGCATAGAATTAGCTAATGCGCAGTTAGCAGATAACCCGGAAACTCTGGAAAATCTAAATAGGCTGGCCTTGGCTTATAACGGATTGGGTCAGTACGCCCAGGCTAAGGAAATTATCGGCCGGGCGATCGAAAGCAGTCTCGATGATGGCGAGGCATTGTATACCCGGGCGAGGATATTGGAAAATTTAGGAGACAATCAAGGAGCGATTAAGGATTTACAAAAGGCTAAACAATTTTTTTCTGGGACCAAGTTTATCGATAACTACATAATTCGTTTAAGCCCGGGAGCCGATTGACTTAAGTCGGCCTGATGCAGCGGCTGATAGATTGCTCCTTGGGGCGTGAGCGTGCTTTTAAACAGAATAACTTTTTCTGCCGGCATAGTACTTTCTGGACACTTCGCTGTTTGCAAAAGCTCTTTTAATTGTTGGCGGTTTTGATTTGAGCGCACCCGGCCTAAGGTCAGATGCGGGCTAAAGCGGCGCTGTTCAGGCAAAAAACCTAATTGGATCAGACGCTGCTCTAAGCTCTGCGCCAGCTTTACGGTTTCGTCTTTTCCTTGCTCTATTCCTACCCAGATTACCCGCGGATATTCTACTTTTGGAAAGGCCCCGACTTGGCTAATGCTTAATGGAAAAGCTCGCTGCTCTTTTGTTATCTGGTCAATAACTGGTTTGATTTCTTCAGCCATTTTCAGGCTAATATTGCCTAAGAATTTTAGGGTTAGGTGTATCCCCTCGGGCTTGACCCATTTAACGTCGGCATCGGCTTTCCTTAGTTCATCCTGAATTTGCCCCAGCTGCTTTTGAATTTCCGCTGTGAGCTCCAGGGCAATGAACGCCCTGATCGTTTCCATAATTAGATTTGTTTGGCGAAATACCGCCTAAGCATGTCTAAAGCGGCTTGGGAGGCGCGCTGGCGCACGGCGGCTCTTGCGCCGTGGAAGTGAAACTCCTGATACAGGATTTTACGCGGCGCAGCTAAAGCAATATGCGCCAGGCCCACGGGCTTATCTTTAGTAGTGCCGGTGGGCCCAGCAATCCCCGTCACGCCCAGGCCCAGGTCAGTTTTGGCTAGCTGCCGGACATTTTTTGCCAGCAGCACGGCAACTTCTTTACTGACCGCGCCGTATTGTGTTAGGGTTTGGGCAGGGATACCTAATAAAGACTGTTTAGTTTGGTTACTGTAAGCGACAATGCCTAAGGTAAAGTATTTGGAGCTGCCACTGATATTGGTCAGCCGCTGAGAGATGAGCCCGCCGGTACAGGACTCGGCTACAGCTAAACTCATTTTCTTCTTGCTGAAGACCGCAGCTATGATCTGTTCGAGAGTTTGCTGATTTGTGCCATAAATGTATTTTTTCAGGCGCTTGTGAATCTTACGTTCTAAGGAGGCAATTAATTTCTCTGCTTTGGATTTACTTTCGGCCTTAGCGGTGATATTCAGTTCGATGTTATCGGTATGGGCATAGATGCCTACTGTCAGCGGAGGTTTGCTTTTTAAGAGATCTTTTACTTTTTGGTTGACTTGTGATTCGGCCAGGCCCGTAATCCTGATAATTCGTGAAACTATTACCCAGTTGCCGGAGAAATTTTTAGCCAGATAGGGGGATAGATCGCGTTGGACCATTGGTTCCATCTCTGCCGGCACACCCGGCAGGGCAATCAGCACCTTCTTTTCGTTACAAGGGATAATTAATCCCGGGGCTGTTCCGACCTCATTTTTTAACACCCGGGTGCCTTCAGGGATGAGCGCCTGACGGATATTGGCCTTGGGCATCGGGATCTGCCGGTCCTGGAAATGCTTTTTAATCTCCCTAAGCACTACCGGGTTTAAGTTAAGCTTTTTTTGTGTGGCTTGGGCAATAATTTCTAACGTGATATCATCTACTGTCGGTCCCAGGCCTCCGGTAGCAATTACGATATCCGAACGGCGCATTGCCCGTTTGAGTACCGTAAACAGACGCGTGCGGTTATCACCCACCGTGGTGTGATAAAACAAGTCGATGCCTAAAGAAACCAGGATTCGGCTCAGATAAACCGTATTGGTATTTACAGTTTTGCCCAGCAAAAGCTCCGTACCGATAGAAATAATTTCCGCTTGCATAATTTGCCCTTTCATATTCAATTATACGGCGAATAGGCATAAAAAGCAAGGTTTTCCTTAAATTTTGCTTTACAAAGCCTCTGTAAAGTTGTATAATTTTGTATCGTCTTTAGCATATAATAATACCCAATAATAGGAGGTGAAAGATGTCAGAGCAAAAGAAAAAAGAGCAAACTAAAGAGGGCTTGAGCCAGGCTAAGTCTAAGGCCCTGGAGCTTGCCTTAAGCCAAATCGAGAAACAATTCGGTAAAGGCTCAATTATGAAATTGGGCCAGGATGTCAAGGTGGATATCCCGGCGATTTCTACCGGAGCGCTTTCTCTGGATTTGGCCTTAGGCATTGGCGGGCTGCCGCGGGGAAGGGTGGTAGAAATATTCGGTCCGGAGTCAAGCGGAAAGACCACGCTCACTCTCACCGTGATCCGCGAGGCGCAAAGAACAGGCGGCGTGGCTGCCTTTATTGACGCCGAACACGCCTTTGATTATACTTATGCTAAAAAACTGGGGCTCAATCTGGATGACTTATTGATTTCCCAGCCGGATACCGGTGAGCAGGCCCTGGAGATTGCCGAGACTTTAGTCAGGAGCAATGCCGTGGATGTCATCGGCATCGACTCGGTAGCGGCGCTGGTGCCCCGGGCCGAGATTGAAGGCGAGATGGGCGATGCCCATGTAGGGCTTCAGGCCCGGCTGATGTCGCAGGCCTTACGCAAGCTTACCGCCGCAATCGGCAAATCCAGAACCTGCGTCATCTTTATCAATCAGATTCGGGAGAAAATCGGGATCATGTTTGGCAATCCGGAAACCACACCCGGCGGCCGGGCGCTTAAATTTTATTCTTCAGTTAGACTGGACTTGCGCCGCTTGGCCCAGATTAAAGTCGGTGAGGTAAGTGTCGGCAACCGCGTGCGGGCCAAAGTGGTTAAAAATAAAGTCGCCCCGCCTTTTCATGTCGCTGAATTTGACATCCTCTATGACCGGGGCATCTCAAGAACCGGTTGCACCTTGGATATGGCTGTGGAACATAATATTTTACAGAAGTCCGGCGCCTGGTTTCTTTACGGAGAGGAAAAGCTCGGACAGGGCAAGGAAAATGCCCGGCAATTTCTGGAAGAAAACCCTAAAGTGTTAAAAGAAATAGAAACAAAGGTGAGAGCGAAGATTTCTGTATAAGTATCGGGAGGAAAAAATGTTTAAATCTCAGCAAGGCAAAATCAAGATTTGGCTTTTAGCTTTAACTGTAGGTGTTGCGGCCGGCCTTTTGTTGGCTGTGCGCTTGAATATCTTGGCGCCAAGCAAGGCCGAATCGGAAATTGAAGTTAAGGCCAGCCCCAGCATTAACGCCGAAGCATTGGAAAACGACTTTGTTCGGGTGGCTAAAGAGGTTGGTCCGGCGGTGGTCAGCATTAGCGCCGAACACACCGAAAAAGTCGGTCCGCGTTCTTATTTTCAATTTTTCGGCAATGATGGCGATGAATTTAACCAATATTTTGACCAGTTTTTTAAAGACTTCTTCGGAGAAATGCCGCAACGGGAATATAAACAAAAGGGCTTAGGCTCGGGATTTATTATTGACGAAGAAGGCTATATCCTGACCAACCAACATGTCGTGGAAAATGCCGATAAGATTACGGTTACCTTGCCGGATGGACGCAGATTTGATGCCGAACTTAAAGGTAGCGACAGCCGTTCGGATTTAGCCGTGATTAAAATTGAGGCCAAGCATTTACCGGTTCTAAAACTGGGCAATTCCGATCAGGTCAAGATTGGCCAATGGGCGATTGCGGTGGGCAACCCCTTCGGATTCGCCGTGGGCAGCGCCGAACCTACCGTTACGGCAGGCATCATTAGCGCCTTAAATCGTTCCCTGCCCCAGACTTACCAGCGCAATTATACCGATTTAATCCAGACCGACGCCGCGATTAATCCGGGAAATAGCGGTGGCCCTTTGGTGAATATAAAGGGTGAGGTGATCGGTATCAACGTAGCGATTTTTTCACCCAGTGGCGGCAATATCGGGATTGGTTTTGCTATCCCAGTTAATACTGCCAATGACATTTTGGCGCGCTTGATTGCCGGCAAAAAGGTGCTTTACGGATGGTTAGGGATTACTATCCAGGATTTAAATGAGGAGTTGGCCGGATACTTTAAACTGCCTGATCAGCAGGGGGCGTTGGTGCTCAAAGTTCTGGAAAATAGCCCCGCGGCCAAGGCTGGATTTAAAGAAGGTGATGTAATTAGAAAATTTTCCGGTCAACCAGTTCAAGATGTGCGCTCGCTCTTGCGCGAAGTAAACAAAACTGAGGTCGGCAAGACAGTTCCGGTAGAGGTAATTCGCGAGCAAAGGACGTTGACCTTAAGAGTGGAAATCGGTGAGCGTCCCGAAGACATAGATGAATTGATGTCGGCGGCCCAGGCCCAGGACTCTACCTGGCGCGGGATGGAAGTCAGCGAAATCAACGCTGATTTGGCCAGGCGCTACAGAATCAAGGAGCAGGAGGCTGTAGTGATTATTAGTATTGAGCCGAAGAGCCCGGCCTCTTTAGCCGGACTTTTAGCCGGAGACGTAATCCTGGCTATCAACAATCAGCGCATAAAAAGCCTGAAAGATTATGAGCAGGCGATAAAGTCAGTTCCAGCCGATGCGCTGATCCGCACCGAAAGAGGCTTTGCCGTCGTCAAAAAAGAACTAGCCGGTAACAAGTGAGCAGTAAAGAGCTGCTTAAGGCTAAGGACTGCGCCTATCGGCTGTTAGCTTATCGGCCCAGAAGTACTCAAGAGCTAACCGAGCGCCTGGAGAAAAAAGGCTTTGAGTCAGCGATCATCAAAGAGACTATTGCCTCCTTGAGCGCGCTGGATTATCTCAATGATGAAAAGTTTGCCCGTTCCTGGGTGAAGACCAAGATGCAGTTAAGCCCGGTGGGCGCTGGCTTGTTACGCTTTCAATTGAGGCAAAAAGGCCTCGCTAATGAAATTATCAATCTGGTCTTGGGCGAATATCACAAGCAGTATGACGAAATCGAAACTGCTATACAATTAGTGAATTCTCGGAAAAAACAATATAAGAAACTCAAGCCGCAAGCGCGAAAACGCCGGTTATACGGCTATCTGAAAAGACGCGGCTTTTCTCAAGAAGCTATCATAAAGGCAATCGCTTGACTAGCGACCAATTAAGACAAAGATTCTTAGACTTTTTTGTTTCCAAGGGCCACAAACTCTACCCCAGCGATACCTTAGTTACTAAGGATGACCCCACGGTGCTGTTTAGCAGCGCCGGGATGAATCAGTTTAAACAGGAATTTCTGGGTAAGCCCAGTGAATTTAAGCGCCGGGTGAGCTGTCAGAAGTGTCTGCGTACCGGCGACCTGGATAAGGTGGGCAAGACCAAATACCACCATACCTTCTTTGAGATGCTGGGCAATTTTTCTTTCGGTGATTATTTTAAACAGGAAGCAATCAGCTGGGCTTGGGAATTCGTCACTAAAGAATTAAATTTACCCTCAGAGAAACTTTGGGTATCGGTTTATCAGGAAGATCAAGAGGCTTACCGGATTTGGCAAGAAAAGATTGCTTTGCCTGCGGAAAAAATTGTTAAGTTAGGACCTAAGGAAAATTTTTGGCCGGCTAATGCTCCGGAGGAAGGTCCCAATGGGCCTTGCGGGCCTTGCTCGGAGATATTTTATGACCAGGGTGAAGATGTCGGTTGCGGTAAAGCTGAATGCAGCCCAGCCTGCGATTGCGGCCGGTTTGTAGAAATCTGGAACCTGGTATTTACCCAATTTGACCGCAAAGATAAAAATGTCTTAGCGCCCCTGCCGCATAAAAATATTGATACGGGTATGGGCCTGGAAAGGACTGCCTCGGTCTTACAAGGCGCGAGCAATAACTTTGAAATTGATATTTTTCAGCCGATTACCAAAGAGATTATGCGCTTGGGTAGTTTTGCTTCAGTTCAACTAACCAGCGGACAATATCGCGCGCGTAATGCCATTGCCGACCATATTCGGGCGGTGTGCTTTGCTGTGGCCGAGGGCATAGTTCCTTCCAATGATGCCCGGGGCTATGTGATTCGTAAGTTAATCCGCCGGGCAGTTTGGCACGGACAAACCCTGGGGATGAAAAAGCCCTATCTTTATAAATTGGTGCCTGCGCTGGTCGGGGTGATGCAGACGGCTTATCCGGACCTGAAAAAGAAGAGGGAAGATGTTGCCCAGGTAGTTTTAGCGGAAGAAAAGCGTTTTCATAAAACATTAAAGCGGGCATTGAGCTTTGCGGAAACTACGATTGCTCAACTTAAGGCAAAGGGCGCAGCTCGGCTTCCCGGTGCGGCCGCGTTTAAATTATATGATACTTATGGTTTACCTGTGGAGATGCTTAAAAACCTGGTTGATCAGCGTAATTTTAAATTAGACGAGCCGGGTTTTGCTAAAGAATTAGAGCTGCAGCGGCAAAGCTCCCGCAGCGCCAGCGCTATTTCCGAAAGCGTTTTTATTGAGACCTTGGCGGCAAAATATAAACTGAAACCCACAAATTTTGTCGGTGATCAGAAGGACGAAGTCCAGACACGGGTTACGGCCTTATTTAAGAATGAGCAGTTGGTCGAGCAGGCCGATCAGGGCGCAGAGATTAAAGTTGTCTTGGAAACAACACCGTTCTATGGTGAATCCGGAGGCCAGATCGGCGATACGGGCATAATTGAGAACAAAAACACTCGCATTGAAGTCTTGGACACCAAGAAGGTGGAGCAGATAATTTTCCATTTGGGCAGGCTAAGCTGCGGCCGGATTAAGACCGGCGAGCGGGTCAAGGCCAAAATAGATTTAGCCAGACGCAAGAATATCGCCTGTAATCATACAGCCACGCACCTGTTGCAGGCAGCCTTAAGAAAGGTCTTGGGCACGCACGTGCGGCAGGCCGGTTCCTGGGTTGGCCCGGAAAGGTTAAGATTTGATTTTACTCATTTCCAGCCCTTGAGTCTACACGAATTAAAACGAGTAGAAGAATTGGTCAATCAGGCGATTAAAGAAAAGTATCGCTTAAAAGCGCAGGAAATGGATTTTGAGCAGTCTCAAGAAGTAGGGGCGTTAGCCTTTTTTGGCGATAAATATCAGGAGCGCGTGCGGGCAGTGAAGATTGGTGATATCTCTTTTGAGCTTTGCGGCGGGACTCATGTTTCCTCAACCGGCGACGTTAGAATGTTTAAGATTATTGCTGAATCTTCCATTGCTTCGGGAATCAGAAGGATTGAGGCCACCGCCGGCAAACGGGCCGAAGATGTTATTACCCAAGAGCAAGACGAGCTTGATCAGGCAGCCCAGAGTTTGGGCTGTCCGGCAGAAGACTTATCTGAATGCGTGGATAAATCTTTACGCAGATTAAAAGGTTTAACTAAGAGACTGGAACATTCCAGGCTTGAAAATTTTAAATCAGGAATAGATGATGTAATAGCTTCAGCTTTCGAAGTTAAAGGAGTAAAAGTTATTACCCAGGAAGTAAAAAGCGCGGATGCAGTTCTTTTGCGGATGATGGCGGATATGTTGAAACAGAAACTTAGTCCTTGTGTAGTTGTTTTGGCTGCAACGTGGGAAGGGCGGGCTTTGTTAGTTTGCGGATTAAGCCCGGAATTAAAGGCCCGGGGATTAGATGCCGCCAAGATTATTCGTCAATTAGCTGAAGCAGTAGGCGGGTCAGGCGGTGGGCGGGCTGATTTTGCTCAAGCCGGCGGAAATAATCTACAGGGAATCAGCCGGGCGTTATCCAGGGTAGAACAAATAATTAACCAGGAGCTGAAAAGATGAAATTAATCAGGCCAGGCAGCCGGCAAATGCAAAAGATATTAGAGCGGGATTTGATCGCCAAGAAAAGAGTCCAGGAGAAGGTGGCCAGGATTATTGAGGAGGTGCGCTCTTTAGGTGATGAGGCGGTATTAAAATATACCCGTCGTTTTGACCGGGTCAAATTGAGCGTCAAACAGCTGAAGGTGAGCGAGACCGAGATTTCCGGCGCCTTTCAGAACATTAGTCCGGAATTTATTTCCACGCTTAAAGTTATTATTGATAATGTGACTAAGTTTTACACTAAACAGCTGAAGCGTTCCTGGCAGATTAAAGGCGAAGAGGGCACCAGCATCGGCGAGATGATCAGCCCTTTAGAAAAGGTGGGGGTGTATGTTCCAGCCGGCACAGTTCCTTTGGTCTCGACGGTATATATGACGGTGATCCCGGCCAAGATTGCCGGCGTGAAAAAGATTATTTTGACGACACCACCCAATAAATATGGGTCGGTAGATCCTTATATTTTAGCTGTAGCCAATTTATTAAAGGTAGATGAGATTTATAAGCTGGGCGGGGCGCAGGCGATTGCCGCCTTGGCCTTTGGCAGCAAAACCGTGCCGCGCGTAGATAAGATTATCGGTCCCGGGAATCAATACGTGAATGAGGCTAAAAGACAAGTCTACGGCTATGTGGATATCGATATGCTGGCCGGCCCCAGCGAAGTAGTAGTCCTGGCTAATAATTTTTGCAATCCGGAATTTGTAGCCAGCGACTT
>JAFGCM010000056.1 GCA_016932635.1 Candidatus Omnitrophota bacterium | reverse complement strand
GCTGCTGCTGGCGGCATCCTCAACACAAGAGCCCTGGTTTGTGCTGGCCTTGGGCATTATGGCTTGCTTAAAAGGGGCAATGACAGTCTTGATGCCCCAGCAGAAATTAAAACAGCTGATCGATTGGTGGCTGATGGCGCCAGATATTGTCTATAAAAGTTGGGCTATTTTTGTGTTAATTCTGGGCGTTGTGTTGATGTATGTCAGATAGTTGAAAGAAAGAAATTTAGATGCGCGCTGTAATCCAACGGGTAACTTCTGCCTCGGTAACGGTGAAAAATAAATTAATAGCCAAGATAGCCAAGGGCCTGGTGATTTTCTTAGGTGTAGAAAAACAGGATGCATCAGCCCAGGCCCGGATTTTGGCTCAGCGCATTCAGGAACTACGCATTTTTGGCGATGCCCAGGGCAAAATGAACTTATCTGCGCAAGACATTCAGGCTGAGCTTTTGGTAGTTTCCCAATTTACCTTATGCGCCGATACAGCTAAAAGCGGCCGGCGGCCGAGCTTTGATCGGGCTCTAGAGCCAGCCTTGGCAGAAAAATTATATCTTGAGTTTATTCAAAATTTAAAAAAATCACAACTAAAAGTAGCGCAGGGCGTGTTTAAGGAATATATGAGCGTACATCTTGACAACGATGGGCCGGTAACTTTTATTTTAGAGGCCAAACAAGGAAACGCATAATGCATGAGCGCAGGAGATATGTCCGGGCAAATGGCCTGGTGTTGGTAAATTTTAAAATCCACCAGCACCAGCTACAAGGCAAATGTTCTGCCTTTGATGTCAGTGGAACAGGGGTGCGCATCACTGCAGAGCAAAAAGTCAATATCGGCGCCGAAGCAGAAATGGAGATCTATTTACCCGGAAGTTCTCAGCCGATTTTAGCCAAGGGCAAGGTGATTTGGACAGAAAAAGCTAAAGAAAGCCCGGCTACGCAAATTTCAGCGCAAAAAGAATATTTTTATGTCGGGGTTGAATTCACTGTGATCACCGTAAAAAATAAAGAAAAGATCGTCAACTACGTCAACCGCAAGCTGCATTAAACGTGGCTGATTCCGGCATCGGCTTAAATCCTCAAGCCAAAGTAACAGGCAACATCTTGGAAGACGAAAAGGCGAGATGTACCGCCCATTTAGCTATTGGGGCAAATATTTCTTTTGGTTCGTAACCCTACTATCCTTATAGACGGAAAGAAGATAAAAATATAGTCAATGAAAAAGCCAACTTGGAGGATCCGCTACATCCTCATCATCGCCTTAGCAGGTGTACGCAGCAGCGGGATTTCTGCACTTTCAAGTTGGCAATATTAAGTATAGCACAAAAGAAAGGGTTTAGCAAGGATGATTAAAAAGATATTTTTGGCCAGCGTTGTGCTGATTTTAGCTACTCAAACCAGCGCTTGCGTGCGGCGGATAGTCACTATTGAATCTCAACCCCCCGGGGCTCAGGTCTATTTGGACCACAAGTATCTTGGAGAGACTCCCTACACCGAGGAGTTTCTTTATTACGGCGGGCATCACCTGGAATTGACTAAAGAAGGCTACGTTAATTTTAATACCACCTTGCAATTAAAAGCCCCAATTTATGAATATTTTCCCCTATCGGTTATTTCGGAACTGCTTGTTCCTTGGAAAATAACCGATCAGCATTATTTTAAGCATGATTTGCAACAGGGTCAGGGCGATCAAGCCGTGGTCTATCCTATTGAAGCCCCTCAGCCATCCTTACCTGCGCCCAGATTAGAACGGATTGAAACAAAATAACCATAAAATCTCTCATTTTTCATTTTTCTCTTGACAAATCCATAACTCTATGTTAGTAATAGATAAACGTACCAAAAAGGGGAAGTTTCAAGAAGTACAAGTTGAAACGAAAGGAGGTGGAAAGATGCGTAAAGCACTTTTAGTTCTAGTAGCTGCTATATTTATTTCTAATTTGATGATTAGCCCCTGCTTCGCTAGCGATCCCATGAAGAAATTAGGCCGCGGCTTGGTTAATACAATAACCGGCGTAGTGGAAATTCCCAAGAAGGTATATACAGTAAGCAAGAATGACAACGTAGCTTTAGGTTTAACTTGGGGTTTGGTCAAGGGAGTAGCAGTAGGCATGCTGCGTACAGCTGCTGGATTATACGAGACTGTAACTTTTCCAATTCCTGCGCCGGCAGATTATGAACCAATGATGGAGCCGGAGTTTGTGTTTGAGGATTGGAACTAAGAAAAATAACTTGCGAATTCGCATAAAATAAAAAAATAAAGGTTCGTTTTGTCTATCTAGAAAAGCGGACCTTTATTTTTTTCTCTTGACAACCACACAAATGTGTGGTATAGGTAGAGTAACAATGAAAAAAGAATTGACTGAGAAACAACGAAAAGTCTTACAATTTATTGCCCAAAGAGTCTCGCGGGAAAACAGGCCTCCGACTATTCGGGAGATTGCCCAAAATTTCAAATTTTCCTCAACCGGCACAGTCAGGGATTATTTGCGGCTGCTTCAGGCCAAGGGCTATCTCAAACTGCAGGCAAAAAAGGCCAGGGCCATTGAATTAATCAGTGAGAAACTGCCGCGTATCCCAATATTGGCCCAAGTGCAGGCCGGAAGCCCTGTATTAAGCTATGAAGCTATTGAGGATTATCTCGATCTAAAACAACTAGCCTGCCGTGAAGATGAACAAATCTTTGCTTTAAGGGTAAAAGGCGACAGTATGATTGAGGCAGGAATTATGCCAGAAGACCTGGTCCTGATACGCCCTCAGCTCATCTGCGAAAACGGCGATATTATCGTAGCCCTGATTGACGGAGAAACTACCATCAAATATTTCAGGCGCCAGCAACGTAAGGCCTACCTGCAGCCGGCCAATAATAAATATGCCCCGATATTAATCAAAGATAATTTCTCGATAATCGGTAAAGTGATCTCAGTAATCAGAAAATATGTTTAATCCCCAGAGTCGTTGGGACAGGCCAACTCCTAAAGCCAAAAAAGACCTACACCAGGCTATTGAGGTGGCAGCTCTATTTAGCCCGGGAAAGATTAAACCGCTTTACCTGACCTTAAATAAACAGCGCTATGAAATTGAGCGGATTAACTATTTCTGGAAAGACTACCGCGGGGCTTTAGAAAAATTGTATTGCTTCAGCGTTACCAGCGGCGCCAATATTTTCAATATCTACTTCAGTAATCATTCGCTTTCCTGGAGGTTAGCCAAGATTGAATAAGCAGATTTTACACTTAGATATGGATGCCTTTTTTGCCTCGGTGGAACAGGCAGCTAACCCTAAATTAAAGGCTCAACCGGTCATTGTCGGCTCGCGGGCCAACAAAAAGCGCACCGTTGTAGCGGCTTGTTCCTATCCAGCCAAGGCTAAAGGCGTAACCTCTGGGATGAGCACCCAAGAGGCTCTCAGGCTGTGTCCGCAGGCTGTGTTTATACCTGCCGACTGCCCGAAGTATATTTATACCGCGCAAAGAATTTTAGCCTTACTGCAAGAGTTCAGTCCGCAAACAGAAATGGCCTCAATAGATGAATTTAACCTGGATATTACCGGCTGTGAAAGAATATTTGGCTCATGGGAAAACATGGCCTATTTAATTAAGCAAAAGATTCATCAGCAATTTGATCTTACCGGCTCAATTGGCATTGCCCCTAATAAACTAATGGCTAAGCTGGCCGCCAAGATGAATAAGCCAGATGGACTACTGATCTGGAAAAAAAGCGACTTACCCGGGGTTTTAGAAAACCTGCCTGTTGAGAAACTCTGCGGCATCGGTCCTAAAATAACCTTGTATTTAAACCAAATGTCCATTTTTACCTGCGGCCAACTAAGCCGGGCTGAAGAAGACCTTTTAGTCAGCCGTTTTGGCCAATACGGCCGCTGGTTAAAACAAACAGCAAGGGGAGAGGGCCAAGAGCAAATTGAGCTCTCCAGCCAGCCCGAAGCTCTTCCTAAATCTGTAGGCCATTCTTACACCTTAGAAACAAATATTACCAGCCTTTCGATGTTACAGGCTTGGATTAGGCTGCTGTGCGAAATGGTGGCTTTAAGACTACGCGGCTTACTGTTACAAGGCCAAATTACCCATCTTTATTTAAGAGGGCCAAACCTTAACTGGTGGTCCAGACAAAAGAAATTCTCTGGAACTACCTTTGACGGCCAAGTCCTGTACAGGCGCTGTCTTTTAATCCTACAAGGGCTGCTTCCGTTAAATTGCCCAGTGCGGGCATTAGGGGTAAGCGTATCCGGACTGACTAACGCCTGCGCACTTAGTTTGTTTGTAGAAGACCGGAAGAGGCAGGAATTGTTATCGGCCTTAGACCGAATTAATGGCCGGTTTGGGGACTGGAGTATTTACCCTGCCAGCCTCAAGCGTTGTTAACAGTTAAGTTGACCTGTTACAAGGGTCGAATTTGGGGCAGAAATGGCTAAAAACCAAACGAATGAAACTATGGAAAGGTTGCAGGCCTACTGGCAGTTTCACCGGAAATTTGATGCCAATATCAGTGATTTAGCCAAGTACGTTCGGGTCTCCAGAAACACCGTTTACCGCTGGTTAAATCAACAGGCCCAGCCCAAGGAAAAGAAGCTGCAATTAATTCAAGAATGGCTGGATAGAAAACCCACCCAAACGAGCCATACCTAATCATTAAAAACCCGGATAATCGCTCTAAAGCCTTAATTTTTAGGCTTATTTCCTTATATGACACTTGGTGGTATAATATATCTTATGTTAACTTGGCTATCTCAAGCATTTGTCTATAACAATAAGGGTAGTAATGAGTTAGGTAATATAATTAATAACTTGTGGAAAAGCATTTAATCGGGGTCCTTCGCGTTTATATTCCAAAAAGATCTCATTAACTATTCAGGCAACTAATCAACCTTTAGGCAATTCATCTCAATCGGGCCGGCCAAAACTTATTTATCTTTACTCCAATTTACCGCGCAAGTGCCGCTTAACTGAACTTACCTACATTTACTTGAAAAATGGGGCTTACTTTTAATTCACTTTGCTTACTGTCAAACAGTCACTTAATTAGATTTCATCCGGCTTACCGCAAAAGTTCCACTTTTGTGAACTTCATTTCTTTTACTTTAAAAAGCTGACTTAACCAAACTTTTACACTGTTACTTTTGCAGCCAAACTTACCCGGTTTTACTTTTTCGAACCAACTTACCTGCCTTTACTTTTTCCAGAGAAGTTACTTAGACTTACCCTTTGGGCCGGACTTACTTAATTTTACTTTTTGGGTTTGAGTTACCGGAAGTTACTGGGCAGTCGCTAAGTTACTTAGAGTTACTCGAAGATGGGTAATTTACTGGTAGTTACTTTTTGGCGAGAACTTACTTGTTTTTACTTCAGAACGCTTTGGTTTTGGCGAAAGTAGCTGTACACCCGGCCGATACCAATTTGGTCAACATTGATAAATTTTATTCCGGTTTCATGCAAGCAGACGCTTTCTTCAGATTCGATGACCCCAAATGGCCGAGACCATAACACCTCCCCCACTCCCGAAATACCCTTTTCGGGGTTATCCGGGATAGTTATCTCCAATTCCAAGATTGTCCCGCTGGCCAGTTTCTCAGGTAAGCAAAGCCCTACTCCCCCACCGCAAATATTACGGGGCAGACTCTCTAACATCCTGCTATCCCGGTCCCTGACCGCATAACGCACGTTGGCAATACCCGTTAAGCGCTGGTGAGTCCTTCTGTCCTTATCCATATATCACCTCCTGCTTCTATTTACTGTGGTAAAAGCGCACCAAGTGGCTGCCATCGAAAAATAGATGTTGCGTTTCGGAAAGATAGTCTACGTTGATCGGCAAATTAGGGTAGCGACCCCGATAAATCCACTCTTCTTTGACTGTGCCCTGGGCAACGACTCTGCCTTGGGCAGCGGTATCTGCTATTCTGACTAAATCCGGTTCGCCCCAAATAGATTGCACCTTTTCTTTAGTCATGCCAATGCGTAATGGGCTTTCCCCTAAGGGCTGACGCATAACTTGTTCAGGCGTGGGAGGCTGGATTTCAGCGCAACCCAGCAAAAAAGTAGAAAATAGAAACATTGTTATAATTTGTAATTTATTTATCGTAATTTGCATCATTATCCCCCCTCACCATTTTTTGTTCTTTGATTTATAAAACTACTCAAGGCGGCCCCATCCTCACGCTTGATTTGAGTAAATTTGATTCCTGTAGAAAAAAACCGCTCTTGTTTTTCCCTAGTAAACCTTTGGGCAATCTCTTTGACCCAAACCACCTCACCTTGAACAGCAATTAATCTGCGGGCATCGGGAAGGCCAAACTGCATTTTAATCATTGTGCCCGTTTGTAATTTTTCATTTAAGGCTAAATTTATTCCTCCTAGGCTGATATTTTTGCTTACTGAATTGCGTTTTAGGGATAAATGATTAGGAATGGTTTCGTATAAAACATCAAGTTGCGTATCTAATCGAACACTTTTCCTTCTGTCCTGATGCTCATTCCAGAATCTATTTAAGTGCGCAGTCTTCCTTGCTATTATCCTCTTTCTGTAATCATCGTAGCATACCACCGCTAAGACTAAACTCAAAAATACAATTATTCCTACCTGTAAAGCAATCATTTCTTATCTTTTTTTAGATTCAACAATTCAGAAACAATCCGGCTCACTAACGCCCCATCAGCCTTGCCGCTCAACTCCGGCATGGCCGCTCTCATCACCTTACCAATGTCTGCCTGTTCTTCCTCCGGAAGCTGGGCGATTATGCTTTTGATCGCAGCGGTAATTTCCTCGGGCTTAAGTTGTTCAGGAAGATAGGCCTTGAGGATTTCAAGTTCCTGGGACTCCTTTGCCGCTAAGTCTTCTCTTTTCCCTTTTTTAAACTGCTCAATAGAGTCTTTACGTTGCGCAAGCTGCTTAGCGATAATCTTGAGTATTTCGGGATCACTAAGCGCTTGGTGGGCTTTTTCAATTTCCCGGTTATGGATGGCTGACTTAAGCATCCTTAAGGTAGATACCCTAAGGGCATCTTTATTTTTCAAGGCCTGCTGATAATCACTTTCTATTTTTTGCTTAATCTGCATTGTAGGCTTTAGGCTCCTGATTATTCGATTTTTTTGAACTGGTCGTACATCAGGTTACAGAAATATTGAAAGAAATCGTTTTTGTTTTCTTCGGAAATCTGGATAAATTCAAGACCGGCATCGTAATTTTGCTCATCCGGCCCGGACTGTTTTTTAGTCCAGATGACCTTAGCCTTGACCCGAATAGCTTCAGGCCTGGTAGGTATCTTCACCTCCATCTCCACGATCGTACCTTTAGGCAAATCCCGCTCCAGGATAAACCTTGCTCCATTAGGACTAATATTTTTTGTAACAGTTTTATGCAAAGGAGTTTTTTCTCCTTGAACCGCATAACTAATTTCCAAGGGTATATTTAGGCGCACATATTGTCTTCGTTCTTGCATTCTTGCTCTCCTTTAAAAACTATCTTGGCTTGTCTTCCTATTATACTAAAATGAACTAGGCCTAGGCAAGCTAAATTTTGCCCCTAAGGCTTGATGGTCATTAAGTCGCTAGCTACCACAATGTTGCCCCGAAATGTCTGTTTAGCCTGCTGAATTAGGACTGCCTCTTGACAAACCGGATAAAGGTGCGTAAGGACCAGCGTCCGGCAATTCGCCTGGTGGGCAATCCTTCCTGCTTCCTGCGGGGTCAAGTGCCCCGGGACCTTCATTTGATCAGGAAAAGAACAGTCTAAAATTAAAATATCGGCGTCTTTTCCCAGTTTAATGATATTTTCACAGACATCCGTATCCCCGGAGTAAACTACCACGCCAGAACCTGATTCCACCCGATAACCCAAACTCTGGGGCGTATGCGACATCGGCATACTCTTGATCTGATACTGGCCAAATTCTAAAACCGTCTCTTTGATCTCCCTGAAATTAACCTCGTAGACCTGGGGGCTCAGCACATCTTTATATAGGTCTAATAAACCGCTATAGAATGCGGCCAGACCCTCTGCTCCAATCAGGGTAAGTTTTTTGGTGCGTAAAGATACGGCATATTTTGCCGCAAAT
>JAFGCM010000055.1 GCA_016932635.1 Candidatus Omnitrophota bacterium | reverse complement strand
GCCTTGGCGATCAACTTTAAAAATCTGGGTAAAATCAACGTTGTAGATATCGTGCTCGCAGAGCACGTAAAGATTGCCCTCAATCTTGACTTCATATTTTTCTTCCCCGGTTTTACTATCGTAAGTCTTTAGCACGGAAAGGTCTTTTAAATGTGGTCCGCGCTGGGCATATTTTTTGACCCAATTTTCTAACTCTTGGGAGTTGTTGATGATGGCGTGGTCGCGGATATTGTAGACAAAATGCTTCTCTGTTTTTGTCGTAACTCCCTGTAAACTAAAGCATTCAGACATAAAGATATCCCGAGAGTGATGGTCCTGTGAGGTTAAGTTTTTGAACAGGATATCGCGCACCTGAACTACCCCCTCTTTTTTGACTACTAAGACCATTACATAAGTCCAATTACAACAATTGGTTATAATAAGCCGGGTTACTTAATGCAGTAACCCGGCACCCGAACAAGGCCCGTGGCGTTTTGCCTTTTTCTCCTCTTTTTATTTTAGGATTTTGCCTCTCCGGGTAAAATAATACTTTTTAAAAGTGTTTATTTAGTTATCAAAAAATAAATTGCTGGTAGCAATTTCACTTTAAGTATACCATATTCAGTAAGTTTTGTCAATCCTAAGATTGATTTTTCGCACTAAAAATCTTTTTTTCCTCTCCACGTAACAGCTTGCCAATGTTAGACTTATGTCGATAAACCGCAAATAGGCACAGCGCCGCGGCAAAAATGGTCAACTTAAGCGGCTGACTAAATACTATCATCAATAATGGCAAGGCGCAGGCGGCGATAATCGAGCTTAAAGAGACAAATCCCGTAGTTAACAAAACCAGCAGCCAGACCCCCATGCAAAGCCCTAAAATCAGCCCTAAGGCCGGTATCTTCAGGCTTAATCCAAGCAGCGCCCCGGTGCTCGTAGCAATGCCCTTTCCTCCTTGAAACTTAAGAAAGATGGTCCAATTGTGTCCGCTCACAGCGAAAACAGCCAAAATCAAACGTAGCAGGACCGGGTCAAAATTGGACCCGAGCTGTAACACCCAATCGGCAAACAGGGTAACGGGGATAATACCTTTAATAATATCCAAAATTAAAACTGCCACTGCGGCTAAAGGATGGACCACCCGAAAAACGTTGGTCGCCCCGACATTACCGCTGCCAAAGCGGCGGATGTCCACGCCCTTTAACGCCTTGGTCAGGAGATATCCTACAGGAATTGCACCTAATAAATAAGACAACAGCATTGCCAAAACCAACATTTCTTAAATCCTTTCTTTAATGCAGACTGCTTTCATTAAATGAGCGGCTGCCGATTCTGATATAATCAAGCCCGGAAAGCACGGTAAAGAAAACCATGACGTACATAATCACGGGAAAAAATTTAAATTGCAGCAGTAACGTTAAAACAGTCATCATCTGCAAAAATGTAGTCAGTTTGCCCAAAATCGTGGGGGAAATTTTTAGTTTGCCGTTAACCATATGGATAATTGTTGAGCCTAAGACAATAATTGCGTCGCGGCTGATCACAATAATTACTACCCAGGGCGCCAGCTTAAACTCTGGCGGTAAAGTCTTCACTGCCGAAAGACAAATAAATACCGTAATCAAAAGTAATTTGTCCGCCAGGGGGTCAAGGAACGTTCCCAGAGGCGTACGCTCACCCTTGACCCGCGCAATGTAGCCATCCAAGGCATCACTGAAGATAGCCAGAAGAAACACCCCCACTGCCCAAAGACGCAAAAAATCATTCTGCGGCGTATAATACATTATCGTTGCTACAAATACCGGGATCAGCAAAATCCTTAAAATCGAAAGCTTATTGGCCAGGTTTAACATTATTTTATTTTTCCTATTCTTAAAGGCGGCCACCAAATCACAAAGGCCTTGCCCAGCAGAAATTTTCGCGGGACAAAACCCCAGTAGCGCGAATCCCGGGAACTTAAGCTATTGTCTCCCAGGACAAAATAGCAATCCTGGGGAACGCTGATCTTATTGCCGCCTACACCATATTCTCCCCGATTATAATACTGAATATTATTAAAAATTTCGGGCTGCTCTATTATTTTGCCGTTAATCTCTAAGTGGCCGCCTTTAATTTCTACAGTTTCTCCGCTTGAGGCCACCAGGCGTTTAATAAAATCCCGGCGCGTATCTTCCGGGTAGCGGAAGACAATCACATCTCCGCGCTGGGGCTCCCGGAAGCGATAAATGAAACGGTTGACGAATATTTTATCTCCGGGCTTTAAAGTCGGCTCCATTGAGCCGGTGGGAATTTTAAAAGGTGTAACAATAAAGGTCCTGATCAAAAGCGCCAAGATTGCTGCAATCAGCAGCGACTCCGCATATTCCCGAATTGTCCGTTTAGTCTTTTCTTTCACCTGCTTTCCTTTCTATTGGTTTAACCAGATCTGCTCTAATTCCTGATTAATGTTTCTGGCTGCATCTGCATCCAGTTTAAAAGCGTCTTGTTTGCGACAAGAGGAATTAATTTTCTGCAAAAATTCCTCAGTGGAAATCTTTTTCGCCCCCAGAGACCTTACATCACATCTAATCTGGCGGTCATCACTGACTACGCCGATATCCCGGGTAAAACTTGAACCTTCGAGTATTTCCTTAATCTTTTTATCGGCGCTTTCGCCGCGGGAAAAAATAATCTTAATCTTTGAGCGCAAGCGCGGGGCCGAGATACCGCCTGGGCCGTCAAAAACCACGCTCAAATCCTTTAATCCCCTGTTCTTTTCCTGGGCCAGCTCCAATAACCTGATCAATCCTTCTCTTTGACCGCGCAGCCTTTTACCCCTTAACTGCTCAATCTGATGCATCAGATTATATCCGTCGATGATATATTTCATTGCCGTTACAACTTTAACGCGGCGATAAAGGCTTCCTGGGGAATCTCCACATTGCCGAATTGCTTCATCCGCTTCTTGCCGGCTTTCTGCTTTTCCCAGAGTTTGCGCTTGCGGGTAATATCTCCGCCGTAACATTTACCGGT
>JAFGCM010000054.1 GCA_016932635.1 Candidatus Omnitrophota bacterium | reverse complement strand
ATTGATTAGATATTCACTTTCTCCGGAGCGAAAGATGCGGCGGGTAATGGTTACTTCTTCGTAATCCAGGGGCAAGAATTTGCTTTGATTGGAAATGGTTAAGGAAACTTCGGCCAAGCCTACGCCGGCGGTATCATCGGTGCCATGAAAGATTACATCTTCCATGCTGGTGCCGCGCAGGCTGCGCACCGACTGCTCACCCAAAACCCATTTAATGGCGTCCGATAAATTACTTTTCCCGGTGCCATTTGGGCCAACGATGGCGGTAACGCCGGCTTCAAAATTCAACTCTATCTTTTGGGCAAACGATTTAAAACCGTATAATTCCAGCTTCTTAAAAAACATAAATATTTCCTTTTGGCGCGAGCTTTAGGCCAAATATACCACAACTATAGTTCTTTGTCAAGAACTTTTATGAAATATAAAACACTATAATATTCTTACCTAGATTAGCTGCTTGAATTGAGCGGTCAAGGCTGGAATAATTTCGAACAGGTCACCGACAATGCCGTAAGTAGCGACGTTAAATATCGGTGCCGAGGGGTCTTTATTGATAGCCACAATAATTTCTGCAGATTGCATTCCGGCCAGGTGCTGGATTTGTCCGGAAATACCGCAGGCAATATAGAGCTTGGGGCAAACGGTCTTTCCGGTCTGGCCTACTTGATGTGAATAAGGAATCCATTCACTGTCTACCGCCGCCCGCGAGGCGCCTACGGCGCCGCCTAAAACTAAGGCCAAATCCTGCAAGATCTTGAAATTGTCCGGACCCTGTAACCCTCTTCCTCCAGAAACAATAATGTTGGCCTCGGCGATATTCACCGTGGGTTCTTGCTCCCGGATAAAATTAACCAGCTTTGTGCGCGATAACAGCTTATCCTCGGCAAAATATTTTTTTATCACCTTTCCCTGGCGCTCTTGGTCAATCGCAGCCTCAGGCATTACTTTATGACGCACCGTAGCCATTTGCGGACGGTGCTGCGGGCAAATAATTGTGGCCATAATATTGCCGCCGAAAGCCGGGCGCGTCTGCAGCAACAGGTGCTTCTCCCGGTCAATCTCTAAACCGGTACAGTCGGCGGTTAGCCCGGTATTAATCGCTGCGGCCACGCGGGGAATCAGCGAACGTCCCAAAGTGGTGGCTCCGCAAAGCACAATCTCCGGCTTATACTCCAAGATTAATTCCGCCAGCACAGCGCTATAACTTTCACAAAGGTAGTGCGCTAATTTTGCCGACTCAACAACGTAAACCAAATCTGCCCCGCGAAAGACAAGCTCCTTAACTTGTTGATCAACTTTTTCGCCTAAATAAACAGCGCACAGCCTGACTCCCAAACTGTCGGCAAGCTCCCTGCCTTTACCCAAAAGCTCAAAAACCACGCTTTGCACCAGGCTATCCTTCTGTTCAGCAAAGACCCAGATATCGCGATATTGTTTCAGCTCATCGGCGCTTAACTTATGGCTGACATCGGTTGGCTTATCCAGTTTAATTGCAGCTAGCTTACAAGCATCTACGCAGGCAGAGCAAAGCGTGCATTTATCTAAATCAATAACAGCGAGCTTATCCTTTATAGTAATGGCGCCAAAGGGACAGGCCTTGATGCATAGCTTGCAGCCAGTACACTTATCTTTTAAAATTTTAATTCCCATTTAACTGCATCCCGTAAATACGTCTTTCAAGATATTGGCTAATTTCTTTACTACTTCTTTGGTGTCGCCTTGTAACATCTGGCCGCCCTTGCGCGCCGGCGGCGTAAAAATCTTAATTACCTGGGTGGGTGAACCGTTCAGGCCGATTTTTTCTAAAGCGGCAGCGATATCCTGGCTACTCCAGTTAATTATCTCTTGAGATTTTGCCCGCATCTTTCCTTTTAATGAGGGAAGCCGCGGCGTATTGATTTCCTTAACCACTGTGATCAGGCAAGGAAGATTAGTCTCAATCACCTCATAGCCTTCCTCGACCATTCTCTGAACGCGGATTAAGCCGTCTTTGAGCTGTTCAATCTTTTTGACATAGGTAATTTGCGGGATATCCAACTGCACGGAAATTCCCGGCCCCACTTGGGCTGTATCGCCGTCCATGGCCTGCTTACCGCAGATGATTAAATCATAACTGCCAAGCTTTCTAATGGCTTGAGCCAGGGTATAACTTGTGGCCCAGGTATCACTTCCGGCAAAGGCCCGGTCGCTCACCAAAATCGCCTGGTCACAACCCAAAGAGATCGCCTCACGCAGGGCGCTTTCTGCCTGGGGCGGACCCATGGTAACGACCGTTACTTGGGCCGATAACTTCTCCTTAATCCGCACGGCCTCCTCAATAGCATAGAGGTCATAGGGATTAATGATACTGGCCGCGCCTTCCCGGATTAAAGTATTGGTCTGGGGGTCAATCTTAATATCTGCTGATTCCGGGACCTGTTTGATGCAAACGATTATATTCATCTCTCGCTTCTCTCAACATAAGTAGGTCGTAGGTGATAGGTGGCAGGTAGCAGGGAAAACAAAAAAGAGCCCTACGTCCTACTTCCTACGTCCTACGACCTTCATTTGGCTATCGATTCTCTAATTAAATGCCGGGCAATAATATCGCGCTGGATCTGATTAGTGCCCTCATAAATTTGGGTGATCTTGGCATCGCGCATAAATTTCTCAATGGGATAATCGCGCATATAGCCGTATCCGCCGAAAATCTGCACGCAATCTGTGGTCACCTGCATAGATACATCCGAGGCATAGAGCTTGGCCATACTGGATTCCTTAGCCACACTCTTAGCCTTGCCGTCAATATGACGGCAAGTGGCATAAATCAGAGCTCGGGCCGCCTCAATCTGGGTGGCCATATCGGCCAGCATGAACTGAATCCCTTGAAACGAGGAAATCGGCTTGCCGAATTGAATGCGCTGGCGGGCATAAGCCAAAGTTAAATCTAAAGCCCCTTGGGCAATACCCAGGGCCTGGGCAGCTACGCCCGGGCGCGAAGCGTCAAAGGTTTTCATCGCCACAATAAAACCCATGCCTTCTCTTGCGATTAAATTTGCTTTAGGTATCTTACAATCGGTAAAGACCAATTCCGCGGTGGCCGAAGCCCGAATGCCTAGCTTCTTTTCTTTTTTGCCAAAACTAAAACCCGGTGTTCCTTTCTCCACAATAAAGGCGCTGGCCCCCCGCGCCCCTTTGGTTTTATCGGTCATGGCAATTACGGTATAAACTTCGGCTTCTCCGCCATTGGTAATCCATTGCTTGGTGCCGTTAAGAATATAATCATCGCCTTGTCTCTGCGCAGTAGTCTGGATATTGCCGGCATCACTTCCGGCCTGGGCCTCGGTCAGGGCAAAGGCAGCCAACTTTTTTCCTTTGGCCAAATCCGGCAAATATTTCTGCTTCTGCTCTTCACTGCCGAAGAGGATGATGGGGAATGTCCCTAACGCGGTAGCGGCAAAGCAGATGGCTGTTCCGCCGCAGGCCCGGGATAATTCCTCAACCGCTATTACTAATTCCAGTACCCCGCCGCCTGTTCCGCCGTATTTTTCCTCTATATATACGCCGAACAAATCGCTTTGGGCGAGCTCACTGATGATCTCCCAAGGAAATTCCTCTTTTTCATCGTATTCTTGCGCCTTGGGCCGGATTTTCGTTTCCGCAATTTGCCGGGCTAAATCCCGAATCATTATCTGTTGCTCGTTCAATTGATAATCCATTTTATTCCCCATCGATAAAAATAAACGTT
>JAFGCM010000053.1 GCA_016932635.1 Candidatus Omnitrophota bacterium | reverse complement strand
GCTGTCCAGATGGTCTTGGTAAAGAAATCACACGCCCAGAGAGTCTCGAAATGTCGCTTGATATAAGCATCCCATGAGTCGTGGGCCCTTTTCGTATATAGAGACGCGCGTATATAGAGACGTTGTCCATTCCAATCGGGACACTGTCTTGTAGCTAAACACGACAGTGTCTTTTTGCTATGGAGCGAAAGGTGTTGCGGAGGGCTTGATTGACCCCAAGTGAAAATTCCCCTTGGGGTTTTTGGTTTTGGAGGGTATAATAGGGATGCCCTCCCGAACAGCTTGGAGGACGTCCCTAATTATGTTTTATAAATCTGGGCAGCGAAACAAAACTAAAAGAATATGCCGAATCAAAAAAGAAGAAAAGACGTAAGGAACCTCGCGATTATAGCGCACGTTGACCATGGGAAAACCACCCTGATCGATGCCCTGCTCAAATATACAGGCGCCTATGAGTTTAAACAGGGTGAGACTGCTATAATGGACTCAAATCCTCTGGAGAAAGAAAGAGGCATTACGATTCTCTCTAAAAACGCTTCTCTGCAGTATAAAGGGGTGCAATTCAACCTTGTTGATACGCCCGGGCATGCTGATTTTGGCAGTGAGGTCGAGCGTATTCTTAAGATGGTGGATGGCGTGCTTCTTCTTGTTGACGCTTTTGAAGGGCCGATGCCGCAGACTAAATTTGTTTTGAAGAAGTCGCTGGAATTGCATTTGAAACCGATACTTGTAATAAATAAGCTCGACCGCCCCAATGCCCGCCCGGAAGAAGTGACGGATATGACATTTGATCTTTTTTGTGAGCTGAACGCAACTGACGAACAGCTTGATTTTCCGATTGTTTACGCCTCGGGAAAGGATGGTTACGCGATTCTTGATCTTGATGAACCGAGAGATTCCGTGAAGCCTCTTTTAGAGACTATTCTGCACAGGGTATTGCCGCCGATAGCTAACCCTGATCTGCCTTTTCAGATGCTGGTTACGATGCTTGATTATGACTCTTATGTTGGGCGAATCGCCATCGGGCGGGTTTTTCATGGGTCTGTCCGCGTTGGGGATGCTGTGGCGCTTGTGAAACGTGATGGGACTGTTACGAGAGGCAGGGTAACTAAGATTATGAAGTATCGCGGGCTAGTCCGTATTGAAGTCGATGAGGCTATAGCCGGAGATATTATATTGATCTCCGGGATAGAGGATGTAGAGGTTGGAGAGACGCTTACGTGTGTTGAGGAGCCAAAAGGATTGCCTACTATTAAGATAGATGAGCCTACAATCTCGATGAACTTTTCTCATAATACCAGCCCGCTTTCAGGAAAAGATGGCGGCAGATTTTTAACATCACGACATATCCGGGAGCGTCTTCTGCATGAGGCTATGATCAATGTTGGCATCAAGGTCGAGGAGATTGCGGGAACTGAACGGTTGAAGGTTTCAGGCCGCGGCGAGCTGCACCTGGCTATTCTTATTGAAACAATGCGTCGTGAAGGGTATGAAATGGAAGTCTCCAGGCCGCAGGTTATTTTGAAGAAAATGGGCAGTCAAACGCTGGAGCCCGTTGAAGAGGTGGTCATCGAGGTGGAGGATGAGTATCAGGGTGTTGTTATGCAGGCGCTGGGAGCTCGTAAGGCTCAAATGCGCGACCTAAAGACAACATCCGCCGGCACCAGGCGTATGGAATTTGTTATTGCCTCAAGGGCATTAATCGGGTTTAGAGGCGATTTTCTGATGATCACCCGAGGCAGCGGCATCATGTACCAAAATTTCCTTGAATATCAGACCCATAAAGGAGAGTTGCCTAAGCGTCAAAGCGGTGTTCTCATTTCACATGAATACGGTGATGCGGTGGCATATGCGCTGTATAATTTACAGCCACGTGGTGAGATTTTTGTTAAACCTGGAGAAAAGCTGTATCAGGGGATGATCGTTGGTGTAAACAACAAAGGGACTGATTTTGTTGTCAACGCCTTACGCAGAAAGAAATTAACTAATATGCGCGCTTCAGGAAGCGATCAGGCGATCGCGCTGATTCCTCCGCGGCAAATGACCCTTGAGTTCACTCTTGAGTTTATCAACGATGATGAATTGGTTGAAATAACTCCCAAGCATATCAGGCTCCGGAAATTGCATTTAACAGAAATAGATCGCAAGCGGGTGAGACATAGCGCACAATCAAAATAATGTTACACTTTATAATAATAGGGAAAACGGCAGGTATAGGTAGATATGAAGATAAATAAAGTAAGCATTATTATAGCTCTAAGTTTTTTGGCAATATCTTGTAGCCATGCTAATCTTAGAGAAAATGCTAATTCAGGTCTCTTTAGCCAGATTGAAGACATGCATCTATCGGAGGAAATTAGATATCCAGACTCCCCATTTGATGATTTAGTGAAAGACGCGTTTAGAAATCATCATCATTATGTTAATATGCTCAATATAGGAGATGATGCCTTATTGGCAATAGTCCATCTCATTAGGCAGGCCCGGAAGTCAATCAATATCCAGACTTTTATATGGGGCAATGATGAAGCCGCAGGATTTGTAGCTTATGAATTGTTCAAGGCGGCAAAGCGGGGAGTAATAATAAATATCATTATCGATGGCTTTGGGAATAAAAAAGATCCAAAAACCGACGCAATATTGGCAGCAGCAAATCAAAATCTTAGAGTCAAGTACTACAATCCTGTAGCAAAGAACGCAAAACATTCCAAATTACAATTAGTTGGCAATTTAATCGTGGATTTTAAGAAAATAAATCAAAGAATGCACAATAAGGTTCTTATTATTGATGACCGTATTGCAATAACCGGCGGCCGAAATTACCAGAATGCATATTTTGACCGAGGGCAGCGTAGTAATTATAAGGATCGCGATTGTTTAGTCATTGGCCCCGTGGTAAAGAAAATGACCGATTCCTTTATGGACTATTGGGCATTTAAATGGTCAATCCTAAGTTGTGATCTGCGAGAGGAAAAAAACGAGATTAAAGAGGGCGGAGAAAATCGCCTTAATGCCGAAGAGAGCTTTGAATTAGGAAATATATTTAATGAATTGGATAAACAAGCCTCAGATTACGAGCATATTAAAAACGTATTTATTAAAAGAGCATACCTTGTTGACTCAATCGAATTTATCGCCGATGGGCCAGGAAAAACTAAAAATTCTCAAGCCTTTAGGAGCTCTTCTGTGGCAGAAGAGCTCTCGCAATTAATAACTAAAACTCAAAAATCGATTATTATCCAAACGCCGTATTTAGTCTTGCCGAAAAATGGCGTGAAGGTGTTTGAGAAATTAAGGCGCAAGCACCCAGAGGTAGATATTCGAATTTCAAGCAACAGCCTCTCTGCGACAGATCATTTCATAGCTTATGCGCTCTCCTATCAGAATAAAAAGAAATATCTGAAAAAATTAAGATGGCGGATTTTCGAATTTAAACATGACCCAGTTGATGTTAATTTGATTGCCCCGCCTGTTAATCTAGTAGAGCGGGAGAAAGACTATTTCACCTGCATTCATGCCAAGACATACGTGGTTGATAAGGAAAAACTATTTATTGGTTCCTTCAATGTTGACCCGCGCTCAATAAATTTAAATACAGAAGCAGGACTTCTGATTTATGACAAAAAAGTAGCACAAGATGTGGCCGGCGATATATTGCGCGATATGGCGCCGCAAAATAGTTGGACTATTGGTAAGCGCAAAAAAATACCGGTCATCTCCCATTTTAGCGGGGTTTTTGAAGAAATATTAAAAATTATTCCGATTGTGGATATTTGGCCCTATAATTATTCAACCAGCTTTAAACTTGTTGCAGGCAAAGAGGAATTACCTTTTTATCACCCGGATTTTTATCAACATTATAATGATGTTGGGTCTTTTCCGGATGTCGCGGGCACACCAAAAGAAATTGAAACACGGTTGTTTAAAGCATTTTTTGGTAAAGTGACAGAACCCCTTATTTAGTATATCCAGCTAAAATTCCCCTTGGGGTTTTTGATTTGGGGGGTGTATAATAAAAGGGTAGTATACTCAGCAGAGAAAGGAGGTAAATATGGGGATGTCAGTATTTATTGCCAGGGTATTTGGGCTGTGTTATCTGATTATTGGGCTAGGGTTTATGCTGAACCGTAAGGCGTTTCAGCGGGTAATGGAGGATTTTTGTAAAAATGCGGCGTTAGTGTTTTTCTCCGGGCTGTTTGCGCTGGTAGTGGGAATTGTAATTATTCTCAACCATAACCTCTGGGTAGCTAACTGGACAGTATTGTTGCGCTTATCTTTGGCGCTATCCTGACGTTTTTTGGATTTTTTGCATCCTGTAGCCTGTAATCTATTTTTATAATTTAGTTGACAAAGAGCGGAAATTAGAGTATACTATATCCAGTAGTAAATAAGGAATCGAAGTCTTAGACCGTAAGGTAAAGGAAAATTCGCCTTACGGCGTTTTTATTTCTGCCGTTCCTGCCTGCCTGCCAGTCCGGCAGGCAGGATTTACTATAATTTTTTGGAAGTGAGGAGGTGTAGTAGATAATGGCAACAGGAAAAGTTAAGTGGTTCAGTGACCAAAAAGGTTACGGGTTCATCACACCAGATGATGGAAGCAAAGATTGTTTTGTTCACCACAATGCAATTGAAGGCGTTGGCTTCAAGTCTTTAAGTGAAGGACAAGCAGTCGATTTTGAAGTCGAACAAGGACCCAAAGGCCCTCAAGCAACAAAGGTAGTCAAGATATAGTTGCGATCTAAATCAGGCCCGGCCGTAGTGTCGGGCCTGATTTACTTGTCTTGAGGGGATATTAAGGAGATATAAAATGCATAAAGGCAAGATAGACAAAGTCGTTCGTGAACGGGGATTTGGTTTTATCGATGATACAGACGGCAGAAAAGTGTTCTTTCATCAGAGTAGTCTTTTAGGCGTTACCTTTACTGCCTTGAAGGGCGATGAAGAAGTTGAGTTTGAAGTGGAGAATTCTCCCAAAGGACCGCGCGCCATTAATGTGAGTATTGCGAAATAAGAACGGGCTCTTGGAAATCTAAGACTTGACAAAATTTAGCTGAGCTGGTATTATTAATTGGACTTAAACAGAAATATAAAAAGGAGGAACAATGGCTTTTCAACAAGGTGGTGACAGATTCGGCAGACCGCCGCGGCAGATGCACAAGGCAGTCTGTTCAGATTGTAACAAGGAGTGCGAAGTCCCTTTCAAGCCCAGCGGGGACCGGCCTATCTATTGCAAGGAGTGCTTCTCCAAGCGCAGAGATAGCGGCCGTTAAGGCGTCGAAGATAACACTCGAATAACGGGATAGTTACCGAAATAAACAGGTGTACCCAGCCCCAGGTGAAATTTCACTTGGGGTTTTTGCTTTTTGGGGATATAATATTAACCATTTAGATGAGCGCAATAATGAGAAAAAAATATCTTTATTTATTTTTAGGCTTAGCTCTCTGCGGCCTTTCCTATCTTATTTACGCAAATTATCAGCAAACCAAGCTGCTTGATCAGAAAAGAAAGGCCTCCTGGGCCGGGCTTGAGCAGAAGCTGGTTGATGCGCTCGGCAAATTTAACGGCGACAGCGCCATAGTTATTAAGGATTTACAGACCGGCTGGACATTTACCCATCAACAGGAAACTTTATTTCCTGCGGCCAGCCTAAGTAAGATTCCGATTATGGCGGTATGTTTCCTGAAGGCCCAGGAGCAAAGTTTGCGGCTTTCTCAAACCGTTAAGCTTAAGTCTCAAGATAAACTGGGCGGCTCCGGCGTTTTAAAGGGGGTCAAGCCAGGGACGGTATTTACCGTTGATTATCTCATCGGGTTGATGATTACCGAGAGCGACAACACAGCAACCAATATCCTGACCAATATGCTGGGACTGAAAAATTTAGACAGCGCGTTTAGAGAACTGGGTTTGGCCCATACCAACCTTTCCCGAAAAGTCGCCGATTATCGCTTAAGAAAAAAAGGCGTGGAGAATTATACCACTGCGGGGGATATGGCTTTTCTCTTAGAGAAGATTTACCGTAAGCAACTCATTAATCAGGGGCTTTCGGAGAAATGTATCAGGCTTTTGCGGCTATCCAAGATTAACGACCGTATCCTTAAATATCTACCGGCTGAAATTAGCGTGGCCCATAAAACGGGACTGGAACGCAGCGTCTGCCACGATGCCGGTATAGTTTTTACCGCCAAAGGCGATTTTTTAATCTGTGTCTTAACCAAACATAAAAATTCAAACAGCGCCCCGGCTAAGGAATTAATTGGCCGGCTGGCCTTAGATACCTACAATTATTTCAGCGAATTATGAAGATAGGCATTTTTAGCAGATTTTCCCTTGAGCCTGGCGCAGTTTAGCGGTATAATATAACGTCGAGATGGATACCCCTTACTATTTAATTGATGAACGCAGGTTGTTGAGCAACCTGAAAATAATCAAACGCATCAGGCAGTGTTCTGGGGCCAAGTCAATATTGGCGCTGAAGTGTTTTTCCACCTGGAGCGTATTTGGCCTGATGCGCCAATATCTGGATGGAACCACCTCCAGCTCTTTAAATGAGGCGCGCTTGGGATATCAGAAATTCGGCAAAGAAACCCAAGTCTACTCGGTAGGCTATTCTCAAGAGGACATCAGAGCCCTGAAGAAATTTGCCGATAAGATTATTTTCAACTCCCTCGCGCAGCTGAAGAGGTTTTATCATTCCTGCTCCGGAGTTAAAATCGGCCTGCGCTTAAACCCGCAAGTAAGTTACTCGCAGTTTGATTTGGCTGATCCGGCCCGTAAGTTTTCCCGTTTGGGAGTAATTAATCGGCAGTCCTTGAAAGCTGCACTTCCTCTGATTAGCGGGATAATGTTTCACTTTAACTGCGAAAACGCTAATTTTAAGAATTTTTCCGCCAATCTTGATTATATCAGTGATAAATACAAAGACATCCTGATGCGCCTGGAATGGGTGAGCTTAGGCGGCGGGCTTTATTTTACGAAATCAGGTTATCCGTTGGATAAATTCTGCAACCGGCTCAAACAGTTCAGCCGGCGCTTTCAGGTGCAGGTGTATTTAGAGCCCGGAGAAAGCGCGATTACCCAGGCCGGCGAATTAGTTACTCAAGTGTTGGATATTGTCCATAACCGAATGGATATCGCCGTAGTGGACGCCTCTACCGAAGCGCATATGCTGGATTTATTAATTTACCGCACCCCGGCCAAAATAAAGCAAGCTGGAAGCGGCAGGTTTCGTTATATCGTGGCCGGCCGGTCGTGTCTGGCCGGAGACGTCTTTGGTCTTTACCGGTTCAAAACGCCCTTAAAGGTAGGCAGCACCATCCGCTTTTCCGACGCTGCCGGATATACGATGGTGAAGAAAAACTGGTTTAACGGACTCAAGATGCCGGCCATCGCGGTAAAGAGGCTAAACGGCAAGATTGATTTAGTCAGGCGGTTTAATTATCAGGATTTTTTGAACAGTTTATCCTAAGGAAGAACCGGAGGAAGAGCAAGGTGAAAAAAAACGTGCTGATTATGGGAGCCGGCGGAGTGGCTCATGTTACGGCGCATAAATGCGCGCAAAATAACGATGTCTTAGGCGATATCTGTGTGGCCTCGCGCACCCAAAGTAAATGCGATAAAATCATTGAAAGCGTCAAAAGAAAAAATAGCCTCAAACACCCCCAAAAAAAAATTTTTTCCCGGCAAATCAATGCCTTAGATATTCCCGCGACCGTAAAGCTGATTAAAGAAACCAAAAGCCAAATTGTGTTGAACTTAGCCCAGGCCTATATCAACATGTCTTTATTGGAAGCTTGTCTTGAGACCGGGGCAGCTTACCTGGATACGGCCATCCATGAAGAGCCGGATAAGGTCTGTGAAGACCCGCCCTGGTATGCCAATTATGAGTGGAAGCGCAAAGACGCCTGTCGCAAAAAAGGCCTCACCACTATTTTGGGCTGCGGGTTTGACCCGGGCGTGGTCAATGCCTATTGCGCCTTGGCGCTCAAACACCATTTCGATAAAATCGATACCGTTGATATTATGGACGTCAATGCCGGAAGCCACGGCAGATACTTTGCCACTAATTTTGACCCGGAGATAAATTTCCGGGAATTCCGCAAGGTCTGGACCTGGATTGACCGTAAATGGGTAACGGAGAAGGTGCACTCGATCAAGATGATTTATGATTTTCCGGTGGTGGGTAAACAGCCGGTTTATTTAAACGGCCACGATGAACTGCATTCTTTGTCCAAGAATATTGATGCCAACAGTATCCGCTTCTGGATGGGTTTCGGCGACCACTATATTAATGTATTTTCGGTGTTGAACAACTTAGGGTTGACTTCGGAAAAACCGATTAAAACCGCAGAGGGCGTGGAGGTCGTGCCGTTAAAGGTGCTCAAGGCCATTTTGCCGGATCCGTTATCGCTGGCCCCCAACTATACCGGAAAGACCTGCATCGGAAATTATGTTAAAGGCGAAAAAAGCGGCCAAGATAAAGAAATCTTTATTTACAACACTTGTGACCACGCCCAATGTTACCGGGAAGTGGAGTCGCAGGCAATTTGCTATACCGCCGGAGTTCCCCCGGCAGCTGCCGCCATCCTGATTGCTCAAGGGACCTGGGATGTCAAGAAGATGGTTAACGTCGAGGAACTTGACCCTGACCCGTTTATTGAGGTGCTTGAGAGAATTGGCCTTCCCACCGTCGTTCAGGAAAAACCGGCGCCACTTCCAGCCAGCGTAAGAGTAAAATAACGAGAAAAAATCTGAATATTTAGGGTCTCAAGTAATACTTGAGGCCCTTTGTTTTTAGGGAACTTTTAAGGCGGATTGGTTGTCTAAGTAGGTGAACGAAGCTTTTTAAGATTATACCAGGAGGAGCAGATGAAAAGAATAGCCGTGAGCCTACTTGTTCTGGGCCTGGTGCTGGGTAAGATGGTGCCCGCTTATGCCTGTTACGGCCAGGATTATCGCTACTGCAAGCCAAAGGTAAGAGTGCGTTCAGAACGTATTCGGATGCCGCAACACCAAAAATATAGCAAAAAATACCGAAGGCACTACCATCGGGTTTGTAAATAGAGGTCTGGGTATTGTTACAAAAAAGTGGTATAATAGCCAAATGAGGAAACGATGCAGGAAATTCCTAAACCGCTATTAAACCATGTCGCCCAGGCCGATATCCGGGCCTTTGAAGAGATTTATAAACTGGCCAGTAGTTTTGTTTATAGCACGGCGCTGCGGATTACCAACAACCGGGCTGACGCCGAAGAGGTAACACAGGATGTTTTTATTAAGCTGTATCAGAAGCTGAAAAGTTTTCACTTCCGTAGCGCATTTAAGACTTGGCTTTATCGCATCACGGTGAATACCGCCATCAATGCCTGCAAAAGGAGGACGCCCGAGATGAAACGCAGAGCCGATTTTGAACTGGCCTTACAGGTTGAGCCGGCCCAGCCGCAAAGTCAACCCTGGGAGCAAAAGGAGCGGGAAAACCTCTTGGCCCGGATGTTAGCGCTGCTCAATCCCGAGCAGCGGGCCTGTATAATTTTAAGGGAAATCGAGGGCTTAAGCTATCAAGAGATTTCCCAGGCCCTGAAAATTAATTTGAATACCGTCCGAAGGAAATTTTAAAAAGACAGTTATCGGATTAAGCATAGTTTCGTTGCTCTGCTGGGCGCAGCTGGCCTATGCTCAACCGGGCAGATTCGGCCAGCAAAAAAGAGCTCATCCCCGGGAAGAAATTTGGGATAATCTTAGTGAAGAGCTCAATTTGAGCCCGCAACAACAGGAGCAGTTGCAAAACCAGCGCAATGAACAGCGCAAAAATGCCAGGGCCTTGCGGGAAAGTTTGCGCTCTAAACAGAAACAGCTTCGAAAAGAGCTGGATCAGCAGGATATCGACCGGGCTAAAATCGATAGTTTAATGACGGAGATTAACAGCCTGAACAAAGAACAGCTTAGTCAAAGAGTCCAGGGGATACTCTCGATGCGCCAGATTCTCTCGAGCGAGCAGTTCAAAAAATTACAAGAGAAAAAAGCTGTTAAATAAATCTTGACAGTCCTTAAGGCGCTATGGTATGCTTTATCTGATAAATCATACTTTTCATATAATTCATACCAAAGCCACTGGAGGAGAAGATGCCCAAGTTCCCCAAGTTTTACGGGATGACCACGGTAGGTGAAAGAGGCCAGGTGGTGATTCCCAAACAGGCCAGGAAGCTGCTCAACATTAAATCGGGTGATAAATTGATTGTTACTTCGGGGCCGCAGGGAAAAAAGATAGTTAATTTTATCCCCGCGGATGATTTTGCCCAGGAAATTTCCCCAAAGGATTAATGCCCATGCTTAAAGGTATACAGTTTTCACTTATACTGTTATTATTTTTAACCGCTTGCGGAATCAGCGCCCGGGC
>JAFGCM010000052.1 GCA_016932635.1 Candidatus Omnitrophota bacterium | reverse complement strand
GCGCGAAATCTCCAGGACATATCTTTTGGCCTGGGGATAGATAAATTTTTTCTTGCCATAGGAAATTTCTAAACCGTGATTGCCGGCTAGGACCAAGCCGTTCAGGGAAATTTTACTTTTTAAGTCTTTTAAAGAGCGCCCGCTGATAATAGCGACCAGACAATCTCGGCTGCCAACAAGTCCGGCCAAGAGCAGGCGCCTTTCTGCGCCCAGTTTAGCTAGTGCCGGTTTGGGTTTAATCGGCGTTAGGGTTCCGTCGAAGTCTAAACACAAAAGGATATATTTTGCTTGTTTAAGTTTTTTTTCTAACTTGGCCCAGGCACAAAAAAGATATTGCATATCATCCGCGGCGTAATGATTTTAAAGTCTTGGCCGTTTCATTAACAAATTTGCCGGCCCATTTATAAATATCATTTTCGGCTATTACCTGACGCAGCCTCTTCATCCGCTCCACTCTTTCTTCCTTGGGCATACTCAAGGCCAGTTTAATTTTATCGGCAAAGTCCTCAATATGGTAAGGATTAATCAAAACGGCATCAGTTAGCTCTCTGGCGGCGCCGGTAAAGCGGCTTAAAAGTAGCGCCCCGTCTAAATTATTCTTGGCTGAGAGATATTCCTTGGCCACAATATTCATTCCGTCATGCAGGGAACTCACGATACAGACATCGCCCAAGCGATAAAAGGCCAGGGTTTCGGCAAAGGATAACGTGCGGCGCACAAAGATGATCGGCGACCAACTCTCCGTAGAATGCCGCCAGTTAATCTGCTCAACCAATTCGTTGATTTCATCGTTTAAATCACGGTATTGCTGGATATGCACCCGGCTTAAAGCGCCCATCTGGATAAATACAAAGCGCTCTTTATATTCCGGATATTTCTCCAGAAATCGGTTAATCGCGCGCAGCCGCTCCGGAATACCCTTGGTGTAATCTACCCGGTCAAGGCCTAGAATAATCTTCACCCCTTCACTAAGAGAAAATTCTTCCTTAAAACGCCGGGCGCGTTCCTGTGTGGCTTCGGAGTCGATCTCCTGGCTAATCTTTTGAAAATCGACGCTAATCGCAAACGCCCTAATCATCGTCTCGTGGCCGCGGGAGAATATCGAGGTCTTTTCTTTGTCAATCCGCGCCTCAATTTCTTTCTCCACTGTGCTGATAAAATTTTCACCATAGTAGCGCACGTGAAAAGCCAACATATCATTGGCCAATAACCCTTCCAGAATTTCTTTTTTCATCGGACAAATTCTAAACGCCTCGGGGTTAGGCCAGGGGATATGCCAAAACTGGGTACAAACGATGTCCTTTCTTTGCTCCTTGATATATTTAGCTAACAACGCCAGATGGTAATCCTGGATCCAGACAAAGGCTTTGCCTTTACCTACCTCCTTCAGCACTGCCTCGGCAAACATCCGGTTAACCTTTTGATAATACTGCCAATCAGAGTGGCGGAATATCGGGCGAGTATACACTATATGGCACAACGGCCAGAGGGCCTGATTGGAAAAGCCGTAATAGTATCCGTCGGCCTCTTCTTTATTCAGCCAGATTCTTTTTAAGGTATATCGGGGGTCTTCCGGGGGCAGGCGGACCTTGCCTTCCTCGTCAACTACCTTTCTGTCGGCCGGGCCGCTGCCATAAGCAATCCAGGTACCCCCGCAGGCCTTAAGAATCGAATCCAGAGTATTGGAAGCGCCGCCCGCCGGCCTCAGATAACCGATTTTGCCTTCGCGCATATAATGCAGATACGGTTCGCGATTGGAGGCCACGATTACCTGGTAACCTTTAAGCTTATCGCGGATGAGTTTTTGTAATTTTTCTTTGTTAGTAACCATTTTATTTCTTGCCTTTAATCGCTGCGGCGAGTTTTTTCTTATACGCTCGTAATTTCTGCTGTAGTTTTTTATCCTCCAGGGCTAAAATCTGCACTGCCAAGATAGCGGCATTTTTTGCTCCGGATGCGCCGATGGCCATCGCGGCTACAGGCACCCCGGCGGGCATCTGCACTGTAGAAAACAAGGAATCAATTCCTTTGAGCGCATGGGTCTCCATCGGTACGCCGATGACCGGTAAAATTGTATGCGCCGCAATCACTCCGGCTAAATGGGCTGCGCCACCGGCGCCGGCAATAATTACCTGCAAGCCCCTTTGCTGGGCTAAGCAGGCGTAATTAATGGTAGCCAGGGGCGTACGGTGTGCAGAAAGCACCCTAAGCTCTGGCTTGACTCCAAATTGACGCAGCAATTTTTCTGCTTCTGACATCACTGGTAAATCCGACTTGCTGCCCATAATAATTGCTACTTTTGTCTTCATCTTGATAGTGCCCTCCAGCCGATATCTTTTCTATAGTACATCTTTGCAAAATTTATTTTTTCAATGGCCTGATAGACGCGTTCCTTGGCCTGCTTTAAATCAGCACCTAAAGAAACTACATTTAATACGCGGCCTCCGCAAGTAAAATAGTTATCGCCTTCTTTTTTGGTGGCAGCATGAAATACAAAAGTATCTGGTAATTTTTCGGCCTGATCTAAACCGGAAATCTTCTTACCCTGTTCGTAGCCGCCCGGATAACCGCCGGAAGCCACCGCTACACAAATACAGGCGCGGCTGTCCCAAGACAGGCTTACTCTGTCTAAATGGCCTTCGATAGTGGCCAGCATCACCTCAACCAAATCATTCTTTAATCTGGGTAAAATCGCCTGGGTCTCGGGATCGCCAAAGCGCACATTAAATTCCAGAACCTTAGGTCCGGCTTCAGTAATCATTAAACCGATGTAAAGCACGCCGGTATATTTTTTTCCTTCTGCGCTTAGGCCGTGAACTAACGGCTGCAAGATTTGACTATTTACCTTTTGCTCAAGGGCAGCGCTCACGCAAGGCGCCGGAGAATAGGCGCCCATGCCGCCGGTATTGGGGCCGGAGTCACCATCAAAAATTCGTTTGTGGTCTTGCGCAGAGGCTAAAGGTATGACATTGTTCCCGTCGCAGAAGACCAAGATTGAGGCCTCTTCGCCGGCTAAACATTTCTCGACTACAACCTGCTCGCCCGCTGGTCCAAATCTTTGATCGATAAATATCTCTTTGATGGCCTGCTCGGCCTCGGTAAAGTTAGAACTGACATAGACACCCTTTCCGGAAGCTAAGCCATCGGCCTTGACAACAATAGGCAGGCCATTTTTACGAATGTAATTTAGAGCCGGCTCTGGATGATTAAATACCGCAAACTCGGCAGTAGGCACATTGAATCTGGCCATCGTCTCTTTGGCAAAGACTTTGCTACCTTCTAACAAAGCCAGCTGCTCTCGGGGGCCAAACACTTTTAAGCCACGCCGCTCAAACTGATCAACAATCCCTTGGACTAAAGGCAACTCCGGCCCTACTATCGTTAAGTCGATTTTTTCGCTTTTAGCAAAGTCACATAGGGCCTTAACGTCGCTGCCGGCAATGTTGATGTTTTTAGCTAAACCGCCGGTGCCGCCATTTCCCGGCGCGCAAAAAATTTTTTTCACCCGATCCGATTGAGCAATTTTCCAGGCCAGACAATGCTCGCGTCCACCTGAACCAATTACTAAAACCTTCATATTATTACTTCTTTTCTACCTTTAACTATTTCGCCTATCTCCCACGCCGGCAAAGCAAATTTCTGTTTCAAAAACTTAATTACTCCGCCAGTATCTTGGGGCGCTACTACCAACACTATGCCCACGCCCATATTAAAAGTACGGAACATTTCTTGAGGTGAAAGTAACGCGCGCTGCTTAATCTCCCGAAAAATCTTTGGAATCGGCCAGGAATTTTTGCAAATGGCTGCGGCCAAGCCCACCGGAATAATCCGCGGAATCTTATCTATAAAAGCTCCTCCGGTAATGTGGGCAATTCCTTTAACTGCAGTTCGCAGTTCGTAGTTCGTAGTTCGGAGTAAGGATAAAATTGGTTTGGTGTAAATTCGAGTGGGGGTTAAGAATTCGCCGGCGCGTTTTTTCAGTTCCTGCCGCGAAAATAGTTTACGGACTAGAGAAAAACCATTGGAGTGTAGGCCTGATGAGGCCAAACCAATTACCTGATCGCCTAATTTTATTTTAGAGCCATCAATAATTTTATTTTTTTCGACCACGGCAACGCAAAAGCCCGATAAATCATATTCGCCCGCTTGGTAAAAGTCGGGCATCTCGGCAGTTTCCCCGCCAATTAGTGCGCAACCGGCCTGGCGGCAACCGCGGGCAATACCTTTGACTACCTGAACTAACTTTTGCTTTTCTAATTTTCCGGTAGCAATATAGTCTAAGAAAAAAAGCGGCTCGGCGCCTGAGCAAATACAGTCATCCACATTCATTGCCACCAGGTCAATCCCGACCGTATCGTGGACGTCGGCCAAAAAGGCAATTTTTAGCTTTGTGCCTACTCCGTCGGATGATGAGACTAACACGGGATTTTTATATCTTTTCGCCAGCTCAAAAAACCCGCCGAATGAACCGATATTACCTAACCAGCCGCTGCGGTGCGTAGACTTGACCTGCCGTTTAATCTGGCGCACAAACGCCTCGGCCTGGGCAATATCCACTCCGGCTTTTTTATAGGTTATGCTTTTTTTTGACATACCCTGCGCAACACCTCTTGATAAGCAGCTTCCACTTCCCCTAAGTCGCGCCGGAAGCGGTCTTTATCTAATTTTTTATCGGTTGTTTTATCCCAAAGCCGGCAGGTATCGGGTGAAATTTCATCACCCAAAAGAATCTTACCCTTGTGCCGGCCGAATTCCAATTTAAAATCAACCAGCTTCAAATTGCACTGGTCAAAAAAGTTGAGCAAAATCTGATTAACCTGGAACGAATATTGGGCAATGGCTTTAAGTTCTTCTTCTTCAGCCAGCTCCAAGGCCAGGATATGATAGTCATTAATCAACGGGTCGTGCAGGGTATCATTTTTATAATGATACTCCAAGACCGGGATTTTTAGTATGCGCCCCTCTGCTAAACCCAAAAGTTTGGCCATCCCTCCGGCGACAATATTGCGCACGGTTACCTCAACCGGAATTATCTCTAAGCGCTTAATCAGCATCTCCCGTTCGCTCAAAAGTTTTACAAAATGGGTAGCGATGCCTTTAGTCTCCAGTAGTTCAAACAGCTGGTTTGAGATTTTATTATTACAGACGCCTTTATCGCCGATCGTACCGCGTTTGGTGGCATCAAAGGCGGTGGCGTCGTCTTTAAATTCCTGGATTAAAAGATCCGGGTTGTCGGTTGCGTAAACTTTTTTGGCCTTGCCTTCATAAATCAGTTTTCCCTTTTTCACCCTAACCCCACCTGTTTAAAAATGTTATCTACATAGCGTAAATAATGCCCTTCGTCAAAACAACTCTCAATTTCCTGGCGAGTTAAATGTTTTTTAATTTGCGCAGCGTTGATTAAAACATCTTTAAAATTCAAATTGGTTTCCCAGACGGAGAAGGCCAGGCGCTGCACCAAATCGTAACTTTCCGTGCGCGAGAGCCCTTTTTCCATCAAAGCCAAAAGCAGCCGCTGGGAAAAAATTAAACCGCGGCCCTGTTTCAGATTCTCCTTCATCTTCTCTGGATAAACCTGCATATTTTCCACAATCCAGTTAACTTTCTCCAGCATATAATCCAGTAAAATCGATGAATCGGGAATGATGATTCTCTCTACAGAAGAATGGCTAATGTCTCGTTCGTGCCAAAGCGCGATATTCTCCAAGGCGGCCTGGGCATTGCCTCTTAACACCCTGGCCAAACCGCAAATTTGCTCACAGACAACTGGATTACGCTTATGCGGCATCGCGCTTGAGCCCTTCTGATTTTTGCTAAACGGCTCAAAGGCCTCGGCCACTTCGCTGCGCTGTAGATGCCTAATCTCCAGGGCAAACCTTTCCAAGGAACTGCCTACCAGGGCCAGAGACAACATGAATTGGGCGTGCCGGTCACGGGGAATTACCTGGGTAGCAATGCCTGGCGGCTTTAAGCCCAATTTTTTACAAACATAAGCCTCTATGGAAGGCGTCAGATGGGCATATGTGCCGACAGCTCCGGAAATTTTACCGTAGCTGATTACCTCCTGCGCATCTTGCAAGCGGCCCAAGTTTCTCTTCATCTCGTCGTAAAATAAGGCTAACTTCAGTCCGAAGGTAATCGGCTCAGCATGAATACCGTGGGTGCGGCCCACACAAATAGTGTGTTTGTGCTCTCGGGCTCTTTTGGCCAGCGTAATCAGCAGTTTATGCGCATCCTCAATCAAGAGTTTGGCGGCCTGTTTTAAGTTTAACGCCAACACGGTGTCCAAAAGATCATTGGAGGTAAGTCCGCAGTGGAAATAGCGTGAATATTTGCCTAAACCACTTGAGACCTGGCGCACAAAAGCGATAATATCGTGGCGGGTCTCTTTTTCTATCTCCTGGATACGCACCAGATCTACTTGCGCCTTTTGCTTAATGTTAGCTAAGGCCTGTTTGGGAATCTGGCCCTGGCGGCTTTGCGCCTCACAAACTAAAAGTTCCACCTCTAGCATCTGGCGGAACTTATGCCCATCTTGCCAAATCTGGCCCATTTTAGGCAGAGTATATCTTTCTATCATCGCTCTCCCCCTTGTTCAGAAAGCTTATTATACCAAATATAGCTCCGCTGGTCAATTAAAAACGCAAGAGCCTCAGATATTACCTAAAAAGGCTCTTGCGTATATATGGTAGCGGGGGTCCGATTTGAACGGACGACCTCAAGGTTATGCTTACTACTACAGTTTTCACTGCCCCCGACTTAAGTCGGGGTTCGTAGTCTGGACTATCCCTTAATCCCTAAGTTTCGGGATTCCTGCCAACTAGTCTCTACACCTTTCCCTAAGTTTCGGGACTTGGCTCGGTATTACCCTGATTTAAAATCGAGGGCTTCACCGAATTTGACAGGTTTTTCCATCAGTCGTTACCGGCTGAGGGACCCATTGGACAACAAATCCCACCGCTCTCTATAGTTCGCTGACCTTGGCCTACGCTGTCTTTTGTCCGATTCCACTAACGTTATGGTACTTCCATAACGTGAGAATACGGATACAGGCATCACGTAGAATACGCTTAAGTCAGCGATGTGGATTATTGCGAACTCAAAGTCATCCGCATTGTAGCGCTTTCTTAGCATACGTCGGCGATTAGTCTTGGTTCTACGAGAATCAACTACATAGCAACTATCTTTCTCGTTAAACCAGGCACTCTTCACCTGAATGCGGATAAACTTTCCTGTGAGATCAACCCCTAAGTCGTAAGCGAGTCGATCCCCTACGGGCCGTAGTACTCTGAACCCTCTTTTCAGAAGTTCAGTTACTACTGCTGACTCCGCAATGTCGGATTTGAGCTTTGTGTCCATCGAGCCTTGCGAGCTACCAGGCTGCTCCACCCCGCGTTATTGATCGTAATTCGGCTACGGTGACGATGCCCGTTTAGTATTTTAGGTTACGGTTACGGTTTTTACGTCACCGTTACCGTAGCCGATACCTGCCTGACGGCAGGCAGGCGGGCTTCATTACCCTAACCGTTGCCATTTCCTACCTATGGTATTTCTCAGTGCGTTTTTTAACCTGGGTCAAAGATTGTTGGGATTGCTGCAAAAATTTCTTCAGCTTTTCTTCAAAATCCGAAGACTTGAAACCAAAATTATTCTTCTGTTGCGGCCGCTCGGACGTTGCTTTTTTGAGAGTCAAATCTATCTTTTTGCCCGGGCCAAGTTTAAATACCCGGGCCTTTACTCTATCGCCGACTTTCAGGTACTGCGTAATATCCTTAACAAAGTCGTTGGAGATTTGCGAGATGTGAATTAACCCCGAGTCCTGCCCGTTAATCTTGACAAAAGCGCCAAAATCAGTAATTTTGGTTATCTCTGCCTCAACAACGTCGCCGATTTTAAATTCTGTTTCCATTGATGAATAATCTATTGATTTTCCTGCGGTGGTAAAACCCGATAAACCACCTCTCCTTTTCTGGCCACGCCCAGTTTTTCCCGGGCGATCTTTTCCAAATAAAGCGGGTCGTTTTTAAGCATTTGTTGCTGTTCCTGTAAGCTTTGGTTGCTCTGTCTAATCTCGGCGATTTGTTGCTCTAAGCGCCTGTTCTCTTGGGCCAAATTGCGCATTTTGATGAAGCCGGGAATAAAAATTATGCCCAGAACCGCTGCGCCAAACGCGGACAAAAGGATTATCTTTTTTTTGTCCAAAGTTCACCCCCATAGACTGCCTCATTCGCTAATTCTTCCTCAATGCGCAAGAGCTCATTATATTTGGCAATCCGCTCGCTGCGCGAGGTCGAGCCGGTCTTAATCTGACCGGTTGCGGCGGCCACGGCTAAATGGGCAATAGTGGTGTCTTCGGTTTCGCCGGAACGATGCGAAATTACTGCGCTGAAGCCGTTTTCTTTGGCCAGACTAATCGCATCTAGAGTTTCACTTAAGGTGCCGATTTGGTTGACCTTGATTAAAATAGAGTTGGCGCTTTTTTGAGTAATGCCGGTTTGTAGTCTTTTAGTGTTGGTAACAAACAAGTCGTCGCCCACTATCTGAATGTCTTGACCCAATTCCTTAGTCAGGCGCTGCCATCCGCTCCAATCATCTTCGGCCAGGCCGTCCTCAATGGAGACCACAGGATAATCTTCAACTAATTGCTGATAGAACTTAATCATCTGCTCGGCATTTTTGCGGGGGGATTTTTCCGCATTAAGAACATATTCTGCGTTGTTATAAAAAGAGCTGGCCGCAGGGTCCAGGGCCAGATAAATATCTTTTCCCGCCTGATATCCGGCTGCCTCAATAGCCTGGATGATTACTTCAATGGCCTCGGTATTGGAATTTAGATTAGGGGCAAACCCGCCTTCGTCGCCAACAGCGGTGGAAAGACCCTTCTTGTGTAAAATTTTTTTCAGATGCTGAAAAACCTCACAACCCAGGCGCAGGCCTTGAGAAAAATTTTTTGCGCCTAAGGGAAAAATCATGAATTCCTGCAGATCTACATTATTATCGGCGTGCTTTCCGCCGTTTAAGATATTCATCATCGGAACAGGCAAGGTCCTGGCTGTTTTACCACCCAGATAACGATACAGCGGCTCACCCGCCGCGCAAGCTGCGGCCTGGGCTAAGGCCAGCGAAACACCCAAAATTGCATTGGCCCCTAAGCGGGCCTTGTTTTCGGTCCCGTCTAAATCAATCAGCAGCTGATCGAGCTCTCTTTGCTTTTGGGGGTCTTTACTTAATATCTCCGGTTTAATAATTTGATTGACGTTGGCTACGGCCTTAGTTACGCCTTTGCCCAAAAATCTGTTTTTATCGCCGTCGCGCAGCTCAATGGCCTCGTGCTCTCCGGTTGAGGCCCCGCTGGGAACAGCGGCCCGGCCCAACACGCCGTTATCCAGGATTACATCCACTTCTACCGTGGGATTGCCCCGGGAATCAATGATTTCTCTGGCTTTAACATCCTTGATCTTGTTCATGCCGCTAAAACTATACCTTATTTGCCGTCTATTGTCAACTATTTTTTAATGAGCAGATGATTTATGGAGCAAAGCGACATAAATCATAGGCCCAAGGCCGTCTGCGAATTAATCCCGCGAGTGCGCAAAAATTGTCGTAAGGGAATTTTTGCAGCGTTTAGGCCCTTCCTTTAAAGGAACAGGAAGGCCTACCCTTTAGGGTTACGAAGCGGGATACTTATAATCCAGATGATTTATGGAGTCTGTAAAGGAGGGGGGTTTCCGCTGCTGTCAACTGTTAACTAACTTCTTGCCTGCCTCAAGCAAATTTTTCAGTCTCTGTTTTGAACTGGCCTCGGCATAGCACCGGACAATCGGCTCGGTGCCGCTTGAGCGAAACATCAGCCAGCTGCCATCGGTAAAGATAAATTTATAGCCGTCCAGGCCGTTGAATTGAGCAACTGTTCTGCCCAATAAAGCAGGCTTTCCTTGAGTCAGCAGCTTGATGCGCTGTAAAAATCTTTCTTTTTCCCGGGCGCTCAGATGAAAATCTTCTCTTTGATTGAAATATGGCCCTACCTCTTTGTATAACTCTTTTAAAATCGCGCCTAATGACTTCTTTCTGATGGCTACGAGCTCCGCAATTAAAAGACAGGCTAAAATTCCGTCTTTCTCCGGCACATGGCCGGCAATTGAGAGCCCGCCTGATTCTTCGCCTCCGATCAGGCAGCCACCGCGGGCAAGTTCCTGGCCGATAAATTTAAATCCTACCGGGGTTTCTACAACTTTAAGGCCCGCTCGCTGGGCTAAGGCATCAATCATATGGGTGGTGGCTAAGGTCCGGGCTACTTTTTTTTGCCGGGGCCGGGTCCGGATCAGGTGTTCAGTTAACAAACTAATCACTTGATTGGCGCCGATATAAGAGCCGTCCCGGTCAACAATGCCAAAGCGGTCGGCATCGCCATCCAGGGCCAGGCCCAGATGCAGGCGTTCTTTTTTGACAACAGCTCTCAACTGTTTAAGTTGAGCTTCCGCCGGCTCAGGCGGCAAACCGCCAAACAAAGGCTCAACCCGATCATGCAACAGCGAAATTCGACAGCCGGCCTGCTTAAGCAACTGGTCCAGATATCCGCGTCCGGTTCCGTATAAGACATCCACTCCTAACTTCAAGCGGGCCCGGCGGATAGCCTGTAAGTCAACTAGTTGTCCCATCTTCTTTAAGTATGCCGGGCGGGGATCAAATACCTGCACCGCTGTCTTTTTAGCCGGTTCAGGCAATACTAAATCTTGAAGATTTTTTTCTATCTCTTGTGTCACCTCAAGCGGCGCCGGACCGCCATAGGCAGGAGAAAATTTTATGCCGCTATATTCCGGGGGGTTGTGGCTGGCGGTAATATTTACCGCGCCGGCGGTTTTCTGCTTTAAGATTTGATAGGCAATGACCGGGGTGGGACAGTCACGGTTGGTTAATAGCGCCTTGACTGCGTGTTGAGAAAATTCCTGCGCGCATTCTTGAGCAAATTCCCGCGAGAGAAATCTAGTATCATAGCCGATAATAATGCCATTTTTCTCAAGCTTGTGCTGATAAAGGTATCTAACGATCGCCCGGGCAACCTTGCGCACATTGACAAAGGTGAATTCATCCGCAATAATTGCCCGCCAACCCGAGGTGCCAAAATGGATAGCCATATTTTTACTAAAATATTTCCTAAATTACAAATTACCTGCCTTGCCGGCAGGCAGGCAATATACAAATTACAAACAAATTCCAATATACAAATGTAGCCAACAAACCTTGGTAATTGCTACCAACAGGTAGGCAATAACCAAAACTAATTTTAGTATATTTGTTTTGATATTTGGTCATTTGGTATTATGATTTGTTTGTGATTTGGAATTTGTATATTGTTAATTAACGCTGTTTAGCAGATTATTACCTTACGTCCTGCTATCTTCAATTTTCCTGCGACAAAAAGTTTTACTGCCCGGGGATACAACTTGTGCTCAACTTGGTGAATCCGTTCAGCCAAAGACTGTTCAGTATCGTTATCCTTTATTTCCACGGCCTGCTGTAAGATTATCGGGCCGTGGTCCATTTCTTTGTCGACAAAATGCACGCTCACGCCAGTCACCTTGGCGCCATAATCCCAGGCGTCTTTAATCGCCCGGGTGCCCTTAAAAGCCGGCAAAAGCGCCGGATGAATATTTAAGATTTTTCCGGGATATTTGCGGATCAGGCCAGGGCCCACCAGGCGCATATAACCGGCCAGGCAAATCAATCCAATATTCTCTTGTTCTAGCTGTCGGATAATTTCGGCCTCGAAGTCTTCTTTGTTTTTAAAATTTTTTCGCTCAACAGCTACGCTTTTAATCCCCTCTTGTTTAGCCCGTTTCAGGGCAAACGCCCCAGGCTGATCAGTAAGCATTAAAACGACCGTGGCCGGGATGTCTTTAGCTTTTAAGCTATCGACAATCGCCTGAAAATTACTGCCGTTTCCTGAACAAAAAATTGCCAAGCGCATTATTTCCTCCAAAAGATAATCTTCCTGGGACAGACCTCAATACATTTTCCGCAGGCGGTGCATTTATCATAATCGATTACGGCTAAATTTTCAACTACTTTTATGGCCTGATCCGGACAGACCTGGTCGCATTTTTTGCAGGCAATACAACCCACCGAACATACCGAAGCTACAATCTTGGCCGGATGATGTGAACTGCAGCCAACATAAACCTCACCCTTTCGCGGCAGTAAAACCAGCAAATTGCGCGGACAGACCTCGATACATTTTCCGCAGGCGGTGCAAAGTTGGCTGTCAATTATCGGCAAGCCTTCCGGGCTCATAGTGATGGCGCCAAAAGGGCAAGCGCGCGCGCAATTGCCAAAACCCAAACAGGCATATCGGCAAAGTTTTGGCCCGCCTAAGGTTTGCGCGGCGGAGGGGCAATCTTTTATGCCCTGATAAATAAACTTATCTTTGGCCCTTTTTCCGCCGTGGCAACGCAAACTAGCCACTTGCTCTTCTTTTGCGGTAAGTTTTATTCCCAGAATATTGGCAATCTCGCAAGCGGCCTCTTGGGAACAGGCCTTGCACTTACCAATAGCTATTCTGTCCTTAACTATGGCCTCGGCAAACCCGCTGCAGCCGGGAAGCCCACAGGCACCGCAATTTGCTCCGGGCAGGCGGGCCAACACTTCTTGGATGCGCGGATCGCTGACCACGGCAAATTTATGCGCTGCCCAGGAAAGCACCAGGCCAAAAAATAAACCTAAACCCGCTAAGGTCAATATCGGCGCTAAGAATTGGCTGATCAAAATTTAAATCCGGTAAAACCCATAAAGGCCAAAGACATCAAAGAAGCAACAATAAAGGCCGCAGGGATTCCTTGCAACGACTTCGGGAGGTCTACAAGTTCAAGGCGCTCCCGGATGCCGGACATCAAAAGCATTGCCAGCATAAAACCAACCCCGGCGAAAAATCCCTGCAGGGCCGAATAGAGAAAGCTGCCCGTGATGCCCTGGCCTTGTTTAAAAAACATATTCACATTTAAAACAGTTACGCCTAAAACAGCGCAGTTGGTGGTAATTAAAGGCAAATAAATACCCAAGAGGTGATAAAGGGAAGGATTTGTCTTCAACATGATCATCTCCACCAGCTGGACAAAACTGGCAATCACCAGGATAAAACAGATGGTGCGCAAAAATTCGATTTCAAAGGGCACCAGCAAAAATTTATAAACGCACCAGGTGATAATTGAGGAAAGCGTCATTACAAAAATAACCGCCAGGCCCATACTGATGGCGGGTTGAGTTTTTTTGGAGACACCGATAAAGGGACATAAGCCCAGAAATTTAAACAGAATGAAATTATTGATAAAGATGTTGCCGATGATTATAGAAAGTATTAAATTAAGGTCCATTTTAGTTGGTCTGCTCGTCTGTTCGTCTGCTCGTCTGTTGGTTAAATATCAAGTTGGATAATCCAAGTAAAAGACCTAATATTAGCAATGCGCCGGGGGCCAACGCCAAAGTTAAGGCCGGCTGATAACCCGGAAACAACACATAGCCAAATAAGCGGCCTGAGCCTAAAGCCTCGCGGATGCCCGATATTAATACTAGTCCTAAGGTAAAACCGGCGCCCATCCCCAAGGCATCAAATAGCGAGCGCCCAACGGTATTTCGGGAAGCAAAGGCCTCGGCCCGGCACATAATAATACAGTTGACCACAATCAAAGGCACAAAGATGCCCAATTGTCTGCTTAAGGCCGGAAAATATGCCGCCATCACCAGCTCCACAATGGTAACAAAGCCGGCAATCACCACGATAAAACAGGGAATCCTGACTTGATGCGGAATAATTTTACGCAGGCTGGAGATAATTACATTAGAGCCCAAAAGCACAAAAGTCGCGGCCAGGCCCATCCCTAGGCCATTAATTACCGAGGTAGAGACGGCCAGCGTCGGACAAAGCCCCAAGGCCAGCCCGAATATCGGATTCTCCTTGCGAATACCTTTACTGAATTCTCTAAAAAGTTTCTTCATTGCGTTTATAATTTTGCGGGTGGCTCGGGTGCTAGCTTTTGGAGCGCAGCAAAAGAAAACACGGTCAATATAAGCTTCTTCTGCTGTAATTTTGCGAGCACCAAAAGCGCACCCGAGACAGGACCCGCAAAATTATTTTACACCAAAAACTTTGGGTTGCGTAAAGCGGTCAATCAACGGGGTGGCGGCATTCATCAAGAGAATCGCATAACACACCCCTTCGGGATAACCGCCCCAAATCCGAATCACCGCCGTAAACAAACCGCAGCCAAAACCAAAAACGAGCCTTCCTCGATTAGTCAGCGGAGAAGTTACATAGTCGGTAGCCATAAAGAACGCGCCGAGGATTAAACCGCCGGATAGAATCTGTAACAACCACTTGCCGGCAAATAAACTTTCTCCCCCAAACATCCAGGCAAACAGACCCACGGTAGCAATAAAGGAAAAAGGGATTTGCCAGCTGATGTAACCTAATATTAATAAGAACAGCACCCCGGCCAAAAGGGCCAAGACACACACCTCACCAATGCAGCCGCCGCGGTTGCCGATCAACAAATCCCAATAAGAGGTACCGACAAAATTTTTGGCCAAAGGCGTAGCCTGGGTAATCCCGTCAAACAACTGTTTTGGCCCGGGCCAAGTAGTCATCGGCGTAGGCCAGGCAGTCAAAAGAAAGGCCCGGCCAACCAGCGCCGGATTAAAGATATTCTGCCCTAATCCGCCAAAGACCTGTTTGCCGACAGCAATGGCTATAAAGGAACCTGCGGCTACCAGCCACAGAGGAACAGCTGAAGAAAGACAAAAGGTCAGCAATAAACCGGTGAGCGCAGCGCTGCCATCAAAAATAGTTACTTCTCTGTTCCGCAATTTCTGAATCAGGGCCTCGGTTAATACCGCCGAAACTATGCCCACCAAAATTATCCAGAAAGACTTCAGGCCAAAAATCAGCACGCCAAAAACTCCTGCAGGAATCAGGGAGAGAAATACCGTCCACATTATTCGGGTATGATTTTCCGCGGCATAAAGATGCGGCGCTTCCTGGACAACTAATTTATTGGACATTTTCTAAAATCTTTCCCGCCTGTTCCCGAACGGCATTAGTTAAGGCTTCAGAAGAAATGGTCGCTCCGGTAATCGCCTGAATATTTTTTTTAAAATCCTTAACCTTCTTCCCTTGAAACTGCTGGAGAAACCAGGGCCGTTGGGAAAGTTTTTCCGGCTCACCCGACTTGCTAAAAAGTTGCTTAACCTTTTCCCACAGCGTCTGTTGCTGTAAAACCTCATTAATCCTGGCGCCCAACCCCGGGGTCTCGTTTTGGGCCAAGATCTTAATACCGGTAATGGTTCCCTGCCGATCCATACCGGCCATCACCTCAATGGCTCCGGAGTAACCCTGGCCTCTAGCCTTGAAGGCATAGCCTAACAATTTCTTTTTATCGCGAGAGGCATATCCTTTAAAATAGAACACCTGCTCATTTTGCCTAACCGGCTCAAATAATCCGGCACCGGGCAATACTGCTTTTAAGGCCTGGGCCTGTTCCTGCGCCTGTTGCTCAATAATTTTCGGATGGGTCAACAGGTAGACACCGGTCAAAAAAGACGCAGTAATTAAACAAATTACGGTTAGAGTTAATATATACTTTAAATACTCAGGCATTTTATTAAAATCAAAATTTAAAATTC
>JAFGCM010000051.1 GCA_016932635.1 Candidatus Omnitrophota bacterium | reverse complement strand
CTTCTGCCTAACTTCTTCTGGATGGCTTTTGCTTAATTTAAACTTGGCTTCCAACACAATAAACCTTGGTAAATTTGAACGGCGATAGCCAAATTTTAGCTGTTTTCTGTCTAAGACCTTCATCCTGCCTGCTCCGTCCATTACAGTTACGCTTTCAGTAAAATGACCGATGCCGAGGCTGCGATTGCCGGCATTGATCACTAACGCACCAGCGACAGTTGCCGGAATTCCGGCTAAGAATTCCAAGCCGGATAACCCTAACATTTCGCTCTGGTTGAGCAAACCTTGCACCCCTAAGCCTGCCCCGCAGCTAATGCAGTCTTTGTTCGATTGTATTTTAGTAAAAGCCGAAGAACTTAAACAGCTGACTATACCCTTAAAACCGTGATCGCCGGCTAAAATGTTACTGCCTTTTCCGATTACCAAAAAAGGTAACTTTTTGTTCAGGCAAGCACCCAGTATCTGCCTCAACTCAAACACGCTACTGGGTTCAATCCAGATATCTGCCGGACCACCTATGCCTAAAGTAGTATGGCGACTTAAAGGCTCATTAAAACGGATGCGCCCCTTGAAGCTGTTCAGCCAATGCATCGGCCACTCCTCCAATATCTCCTGCCCCCAATACTGCTACTAAATCACCGGGTCGAATTACATCGAGTAGATGCTCGACAATCTTAAATTTAGGTAAAAAAAGCACATTTTTTACCTGGGCTGTTTTGGCCTTTTGGCAAATACTTTGCGCATGCACGCCCTTAATCGGCGCTTCGCTGGCAGCATAAATATCGGTAATGATTAAATAATCTACACCTTGAAAACAGCGGCCAAAATCTTCCAATAAAAACTTCGTGCGCGTATAGCGGTGCGGCTGAAAGATAGCCAGCATCCTTTTATATTTAAAATTCTTCAAGGCCTCCAAACTAGCCCTGATCTCTGTAGGATGATGGGCATAGTCATCAAAGATTAAGATATTTTTCTCTCTTAACTTCAATTGCAGTCGGCGCTTAGTGCCGTTATAAGAAGATAGGCCCTGATGAATAATCTTAAATTCCAAGCCAATTTCAAGTCCCAGCGCAATTGCCGCTAAGGCATTGGAGACGTTGTGTCTTCCGGGAATCTGTAAGCTCAGCTCTCCTAAACACCGGCCTTGATAAAGGCACTCAAAACGCGCTTGGTTATCTTGGAGCTTAATGCCTTGGGCAGAGATGTCTGCTTCTGCCGATAATCCATAACTGAACACCCTTCTATCTAAACTATGCGCAAGTTCCATTAGGCCAGAATCATCCTGACAACAAAATACAGTCCCCGCCTTTTTGGTATTGTTCATAAATTTAAGAAAATTCTCCCGGATATGCTCCAAGTCCCGGTAGTAGTCTAAATGCTCGCGATCAATATTTGTCACCACTGAATAAAGAGGTTGATATCTTAAGAACGATCCATCGCTCTCATCGGCCTCCATAACAAAGTAATCTCCCTGGCCTAATAAAGCATTGCTGTTGAGATTAAACAACTCTGCCCCCACGCACACAGTAGGCCCAAGGCCCGCTGTTGCCAATAGATGGGAGATCAAAGAAGTAGTGGTAGTCTTACCATGGGCGCCGGTCACCGCAATCGATTTTTTCTGGTTGGCTAATTGTGCCAGGAGTTCGGCCCTGGTCCATACCGGGATGTCTAAAGAAACCGCGGCTTTTAATTCCGGGTTATGCCCGGGAATTGCGGCGCTATAAATTACTAAATCTTTACCCTGAACATTGCCGGCATTGTGGCCAATAAATACTTGAGCGCCCAGACGGCTTAATTTCTCAGTTAGGCCTGAACTTTTTAGATCGGAACCACTTACGCAAAAGCCTTGCGCCAAAAGCAGCTGGGCAATCCCGCTCATGCCAATCCCGCCAATGCCGATAAAATGTGCTTTTTTGTCTTTAGTAAGCATTAGTGCCTTTTAGATAAAGTCAAAACCTGTTCTTTGAGATCCCGCCCTGCGGAAGGATTGTCTAATGTTTTAATTTTTTCGGACAATCCCTGCCGTAAAGCTTGATTATCCATTAATTCCAGCAAAATCTGTTTTAAGTCTGCGGCACTCGTATTTTGTTCTTCTAAAACGATGGCCGCCTGACGACGCGCAAGGAGTAAGGAGTTTTCCCGTTGATGCCCAGTGCCAAAAGCATGAGGCAACAAAATAGCAGGCAGGCCAAAATGGGCCAGCTCAAAAATGGTGCCGGCTCCGGAACGTGAGATAACCAAATCTGCGACACGATAAACACCGGCCATATCTTTAAGAAAATCAAAGACTTCGGCATCCAAACCCAAGGATAGATAGCTTTGCTTGACCCAAAAATAGTCATTTTTGCCGCTCAAGTGGATTAGTCGTAACTTCCGGCGCTGGTTTTGTTCGATCAGGCTTAAACTCTCCAAGACTAATTGATTGATCCGATGGGCACCTTGACTGCCGCCCAAAACCGCAATATTAAACCTGGCTGCATTTTTTTTCAGTTGTCCCGCAGCGCTTGGTTGCAGCTGTTTACGTAAAGGAAAACCAGTGTGCTTAATCTTGGCCCGAGGAAAAAACCGCTCTGTTGCCTCAAAAGAAATGGCCACCTGCGTAGCAAATCGACTTAAAACCTGATTAGCCCGTCCGGGTAATAAGTTCTGCTCGTGGATTAACGTGGGGACGCCGAGCATACGGGCCACAATCAAAGGAGAAAAAGCGGCGGATCCGCCAAAGCCAACTACTACATCAGGACGGTATCTTAATACGAGCACTAATGATTTGAGCAAACCGCCAATTAAACTTAAGCCAAAAGGAAGATAGCGCCAAGAAACCCGATAAGGCAGAGGGCAGGAATTTACCGTTTCCAGCTGCGCAGCTTGAGAAAAATCTACTGCCTGAAGTATTTTTTTGTCCCGGGGGTAAACAGAAACCACCAGCACCACGGCGCAATCTTTTTCTTGGCTTAATTCTTCCCATAAGGCTAAACCAGGAAAGATATGGCCGGCCGTTCCTCCGCAGGCAATCAAGACTCTCATAACTTACGTTCCTCAAAATGGCGCTGGCGGGCACAATTTAACAACAGGCCCACAGCCATCATATTTAAAATCAGGGCTGAGCCGCCGTAGCTGATAAACGGCAGCGGCAGTCCTTTTGTAGGCACTGCCCCGCAAACTACGGCTATATGTACGCAGGCGGAGAGAATAATCGCCACTACTATACCGAAACTGAGCAATTGAATAAAACCATCCGTTGAGCGTAAAGATATTTTAATCCCCTGCCAAAGAAATAGTAAAAACAAAATTACTATTCCCGCGGTGCCGATTAAGCCTAATTCCTCTCCCAATATAGAAAAAATAAAATCCGTATGTGCCGCCGGAAGGTAAAACAATTTTTGCCTGCTCTGGCCCAAGCCTACTCCCCACAAACCCCCTAAGCCCAAGGCCAGGTACGACTGGACTATTTGAAAACCATTCCCCTTAATATCCGCCCAGGGATTTAAAAATGTGAAAATCCTTTTGCGTCGATAAGGTACATTGAAGATAAAAAAATAAAGTATCGGCAGGGCCGAAAGCCCTAAGCTCACGATGTATAACAGCGGCATCCCCGAGATAAAAAACATCAACATTCCCACTACCGCCAAAGCCACGGCGCTGCCTAAATCCGGCTGCGCAAGAATTAAAGCAGAAACTCCCATTAAACTGAGTAACGGAAAAAGAAACCGGCGGATAGCGCCAGTAGTTTGGTTTTGTTTTTTAGATAAAATATCCGCTAAAAATAAGACCGTCGCCCACTTGGCCAATTCGCTGGGTTGAAAACTAAGCATGCCTATTTTTAGCCAGCGCCGGGCGCCGCCAACCTCCCGGCCTAAATTGGGCAGATACACTAAAATTAAAAGAACGATTGAGGAAAAAAATAAAACCTTGCTGAAACGGCGAATAAAAGCTAAATTCAAGCTCATCACTATCACGGTTAATAGCGCACCGATCAGGACGTAAAGCAACTGCCGCTTCAAGAAATAGGCGGCCGAACCATAAGTCTCATAGGCAAATATTGCGCTTGAGCTATACACCATCACCAGGCCCAGACAAATCAGCACAACTGTAATCATAAATATGGAAAGGCGAATATTACGCATTAATCAAGCTCGGCTACGGCCTGTTTAAATACCCGGCCCCGGTGTTGATAGTCAGTAAACATATCAAAGCTGGCGCACATCGGTGAAAGCAAGACACAACTTCCGCAATGCGCCAGGCGAGCCGCTATCTCTACAGCCTCCAGCATACTCTTGGCCTCTTTGATTGTAACCAGATCGCTAAAGGCGGCCTTTAATTTTTCCTTGGCCTCTCCTAAGACAACCATAGCCTGGACCCTTTCCCCTATTTTTTGCCTGAAGGCAGAGAAGTTACTGCCTTTATCCCGGCCTCCGGCAATTAGAACAATCGGTTTTCTGATCGCCTCCAGCGCCCAAAGAGTGGAATCTACATTGGTAGCCTTGGAATCATTAATAAACTCCACGCCCCGGATTTCTCTTAAAGTTTCCAAGCGGTGCTCTAACCCTTTAAAATTATGCAATACACTTAAGGCTAGATCTTGCTGGATGTCAAATAACGAACTCACTGTCAAGGCGGCAAAATGATTGGCATTAAATTTATGCGCAGGTAAATCTTGGACTTTAGAAAAATAGGCTACCTTGGCCTGAGTCCTGGCAGCTAAGGCCAGACAATTGGGGTCCTCATCATTGAGAATCGCCCAATCCTGTTTTGTCTGGTTAAGAAAAATACGGCACTTGGCCTCTGCATATTCATTGAAACTCAAGTAGCGATCTAAGTGGTCATCGCTTAAATTTAAAATTACGGCTACTTTAGGCCTGAATTTGTCTATCGTCTCCAGCTGAAAAGAGCTGATTTCCAATATCACCGTATGCTCGGAGCTAATCTGCTTAAGTTCAGCGCTAAAGGGATTGCCGATATTTCCGCAGACTACATATTTTCGCTTGGCCTGTTTAAAAATTTCACCCACCAGCGTAGTTACTGTAGTCTTGCCGTTTGTTCCGGTAATGGCAACGGTAGATGCCGGACAAAACCGAAAGGCCAGCTCCACCTCTCCAATTACAGGAATACTTTTTTTTCTAGCCCACTTAATTGGCGCTGCATCTAAAGGAACGCCTGGTGAAACCACTACCAAATCCTGTCCGGAAATTAACTGTTCGCTATGTTCGCCGATTTCTATTTGTTTAATTTTGCGTTGATCTAATTGGCGCAG